>CAZGQH010000035.1:0-9637 GCA_964527575.1 uncultured Lachnospiraceae bacterium | reverse complement strand
GTCAGGACAGGGCGAGCGGGTATCGCCTTTTTCTTCCTTTATGTTTTCGTAGAAACGAGGATAAAGGAGGTATTTTTTATGGAAAAAAACAAAAACAAAGGCAAGGACAGAAGCGTTGGGATCCGTGTGAGATACGATTCGCGGCATCATCTGCGTGCGCTGATCTTTTGCTCTCTTCTGGCAGCCATGTCGGTGATTCTGGGGCAGTATCTTTCGATTAAAATCGGCAATTCGGTCCGTATCGGCTTCGGCGCCCTGCCGGTGGTCATGGCCGGTATGCTCTATGGTCCGCTGGCTGGTATGGTGGTGGGAGCAGTCGGCGACATGGTGGGCTGCCTGATCTTTTACGGTGCCGGCTCCCTTGTGCCGCTGATTACCCTGGGCATGATGGCGGAGGGCGCGATTGCCGGACTGATCGCCCGCAAAATGACGCCGCCCCGCATCGTGATCGGGGTGATGACCGGTCGGATTGTCGGCTCGGCGCTTATCAAGGGACTTGGTCTCCGGCTTCGTTATCAAACGCCCTTTACGGTGCTGGCGGGGCGGGTTCCCATCATCCTTGCGGAGGGTGTTCTGACATCAATCTTACTGGTTCTGCTGCTCTGCAGCAATCAGGCAATCCAAAAAGCATTCCGAGGTTATACGCAGTCATGAATTACGAAGAAGCACTTTCCTATATTCATTCGATCAATTGGCGGGGGAGCAAGCCCGGGCTTTCCCGCACCCGCACCCTCTTGGAAAAGCTGGGAAATCCCGAGAAAAGCCTCCCCTGCATCCATATTGCGGGAACCAACGGAAAAGGCTCCACCGCCGCCATGCTTGACAGCATTCTCCGCGAGGCGGGCTATCGGGTCGGTCTTTTTACTTCTCCTTTTGTGGAACGCTTCAACGAGCGGATCGTCTATAACGGTCTGCCGATTCCGGACGGGGAGCTTGCCCGGCTGACCGGCCTGCTTGCGCCCCTTGCCGAGTCGATGGACGATCCTCCCACCGAATTTGAGCTGATTACCGCCCTGGGTTTTCTCTATTTTGCTGAGATGGGCTGCGACGCCGTGGTGCTGGAGGCGGGCATGGGGGGCAGGCTCGATTCCACCAATGTGATCGAGGCGCCGCTTCTCTCGATCATCACCGGGGTCGCCCTCGATCACACCGCCTATCTTGGCGACACGGTGGAGAAGATCGCCGCCGAAAAGGCGGGGATCATCAAAAAGGGAGTGCCTCTTCTCTACGGGGGAGAGACTCCCTCGGTTATGGCGCTGCTTGCCGAAAAGGCGGCTTTGCTGTCGGCGCCCTTTTATGTCACCGATCGTTCCCGCCTGATCGTTCAGAAGTCCGATCTTTCGGGCAGTGTGGTGGATTATGAGGACTATGTCGGCCTACGTCTTCCTCTCTGCGGTCTCTATCAGCCCCGGAATCTTGCCACCGTTCTGACTGCTTTTCGCATTCTTGCAAAGCGGGGGCTGCCCGTGAGCGAGGAGGCGCTGCGAAAGGGACTGGAAAAGACGGTCTGGAAGGCACGCTTTGAGGTGCTCACCCGAAACCCGCTCGTTCTCTTTGACGGTTCCCATAACCGGCAGGGAATTGAGGCTGCCTGTGAAGCCATTGACTATTATTTTCCCGGACAGAAGCTCGTCCTTGTCACCGGTGTTATGGCGGATAAGGCGTATGGGGAAATGGCTTCGCTTCTTGTACCTTATGCCGCAAGAGTGTTTGCCGTTCGGCCGGATAATCCCCGTGCGCTGGCGGCCGAAGCCTTGGCGGAGACCTATCGGCAGGCCGGAGCAGAGGCGGTTCCCTGTGACAGCATGGAAAAGGCGCTGACTGCCGCGCTGAGGGCGGCGGAGGAAGAAAACCGTCCGGTGATTGCCCTCGGTTCGCTCTATATGTATGGGGAGCTGAAGGCGACCCTCAGACGGGTGCTTACGAAGCGTTCTTGATAAGGAAAGAAGTTTTTCCGGACGGAATTCGAGAGGTCTTGTATTCTGTCCGGAAAAATTTTTTGAACTTTTACAGGAAATGATTGAAAAAATGTCCTATCGGCATTATCGGTGATTGACTTTCGGGAGAAAAAACGCTATAATGAATGGGAACAAAATCGTGAACCGGATTCCCCAAGACCCTGCGTCCTGTTCGTTTTTGAAACAGGAGGAGATGGAGACTCTTCTTCGGATTGTGGGAATGCGTTTTTTTGTAGAAGAATATTACGAATTAAAGCGCGCGGCTCTGTCGGGCTGCACTCCTTCGTTGGCGGAACGGACGCCCCAGCTGTCGGTTCGATCGATTCGCAACCGATGTTCTGCCGCCGTCCGGCTCTTTCGGAAGGGCTATCAGCGGGCCGCGCTGGAGTTTATTGTCCGGTCGCAGGTGCCTGCTTCTCTCGTCCGGTCGGCTCGTGCGCTTCTTGTTTTAGAAAATGAGGTCAGCAGAGGAGGATCTGCCATGTTTTCCTTTCCCATCGGCGTTATGCTCGATTCTTTCCGCACCGATACGCTGACGGCAATCCGCCGGGCAGCATCGCTGGGAGCGGTGGGAGTTCAGATGTATTCGACCTCCGGCGAGAATTCGCCCGAGGGGATGACGGCTTCCCGCAAAAGCGAAATTCTGACTGCTATGCGCGACAATGGACTTGTATTTTCCGCACTTTGCGGCGATCTTGGCTTCGGTTTTACCGATCCTGCCCGCAATCCTGAGCTGATCGAGCGCTCGAAGCGGATCTTAGAACTGGCCAAGGAATTGGGCACCGATGTGGTCACGACCCATATCGGCGTGATTCCCGAGGATCCCTCCCACGACCGCTATAAGATCATGCAGGAGGCTTGTCATACTTTGGCCGAGTATGCCGATTCGCTGGAGGCACATTTCGCCATTGAGACCGGTCCCGAGCGGGCAGTGGTGCTGAAGGGCTTTCTTGACTCGCTGGGAAGCCGGGGTGTGGCGGTCAATCTTGACCCCGCCAACTTTGTCATGGTCACCGGAGATGACCCGGTGCAGGCGGTCTATACCCTGCGGGACTATATTGTACATACCCACGCCAAGGACGGCATCAAGCTCTTCGACAAGGATCCCGAGATGATCTATCGCCTTGTGGAGGATGCGCTGGCGCATCTCGGCTCGGCCTATCGTGAGCTTCCTCTCGGGGAGGGAAGCGTGGATTTCCCGAACTATCTCCGCGCTCTTGACGAGGTGGGCTATCGCGGTTTCCTCACCATCGAGCGGGAGGTGGGGGAAGACCCCGCCAAGGATATCGGCGCGGCGGTAAGCTTTTTGCAGAATCTGCTTGTATAAGTTTATTGATATAAGTTACGGAAACAAAATCCGGATTCCGGGAGGTGTTTTTCTATGGTCAATATTGCAATTATCGGCGTGGGCAACATCGCTGAAACCCATCTTGCCGCCTATGGCTGCAATCCTGAAGTGAAGGTCGTGGCCTTCTGCGACATCAATCCTGACCGTCTTGCTAAGATGGGAGAGAAGTACGGGATAACAAAGCTCTATACTGACATGCAAGCAATGTTCCGGGAGGTGCCGGAGATCGACGCGGTCAGCGTCTGCACCTGGAATGCCGCCCACGCGCCCTGCACCATTGCGGCGCTGAAGGCGGGTAAGCATGTGCTCTGTGAAAAGCCCATGGCTATGAATGCCGCGGAAGCGGAGGAGATGAAGAAGACTGCGGCTGAATGCGGCAAGCTTTTAATGATCGGCTTTGTCCGCCGCCATGGCAACGACTGCAAAATCCTGCGGGAGTTTGTGGATTCTGATTATTTCGGAGAGTTCTATTACGCCAAGGCCACCTATCTTCGGCGCAACGGCAATCCCGGCGGCTGGTTCGGAGACAAATCCCGTTCGGGGGGCGGTCCGCTGATCGACCTCGGGGTACATGTGATCGACCTTGTCCGGTTCGTTATGGGCAATCCTAAGCCGGTCTCGGTCTACGGTGCCACCTTTACCAAGCTCTACGACCGGAAGAATATCAAGTCGCAGAAGGGCTACCGTTCCTCGGGTGCTACCGAAGAAGATGTCTGTAATGTGGAGGATCTTGCCAGCGCCATGATCCGCTTTGACAACGGAGCGGTGCTGTCGATCGAAGCCTCTTTTTCGCTCAATCTCAAGAAGGATGAGGGCAAAATCGAATTTTTCGGAACCAAGGGCGGAGCCAAGCTCGATCCGGAGCTTGAGCTTTACGGCGAGGTCAACGGCTATATGACCGATATGACGTTGGCTGCCACCCGGACGGCGCTCTCCTTCGACGGTCTCTTTGAAAATGAGATCGATCATTACATCGACTGCATTCAGGGAAGGGCGGACTGTCTTGCTCCCGCTGAGGACGGCGTAACCCTGATGAAGATACTCGACGCGGTCTATGAGTCGGCGAAAACCGGCCATGAGGTTGTGATCGTCTGAATGCTGCGGGCGCCCCGCCCGGTGAAAGGAGTATATTCCATGAAAAAGACAAGAACTGTCCGAATTGTTGTTCTGGTTTCCCTTGTTCTGACCGCAGCGGCGTTGCTCGGCCTTTCTGCCGTTTTTGCGGCCTCCGATCCGGCAGGACTTACCGAGACAGTGCCCTTCGAGGTTCCGGTGACCGAGGAAGAAAAGAAACCGCAAAAGCCGGCCTATGAAGACCTGGCCGCCAAGTTCCTTACGATGGACCAAGCGGTGACAGAGGCTTATCCCGCCAATATGGTGAAAAACCTGGAGCGCAATTTCTCGCGGGTCTATGCCACACTGGCAGATTATTTCAATTACGGCGTGATGTATGACATCGTCTATACCATCGACGAGCAGACCAGTGCCGCTTACCAGACCGGCGGACGGACGCCGCTGGAGAAGAAGATCGCTATGAACGCTTCCTATTTCCGGGCAAATCCAGGCGATCTCGGTGCTCTCACCCACGAGCTCACCCATGCCCTGCAGAGCTATAAGGACTCCAAGTACGGGGCGGCGAACAGCGCAAACGGCGGCAGCTGGCTGACCGAAGGGGTGGCCGATTTCTCCCGTTATACCTTTGATCTCACAAGCTTTTCGCTGCCGGCTTACTCCTCCAGCCAGAAATATACCGACTCTTATCGGGTTACCGCCCGCTTCTACCTCTGGCTGAATAAGAATGTGGATCCCACCTTCATGGAGCAGTTCAACGAGGGCCTGAAATGCGAGGCTTATACGTCCGGTCTTTTTGTCAAGATTACCGGCAAGACAGTGGATGAGCTCTGGCAGATGTATGCCGAGAGCGATCACGCCATCTGATTTCCGATTTTGTTTCCCCACGGCGCATTCCCCCGTCTGTCTGCGGCCGGATAATACCAAATGGCGGAGAAATGGACAAAGAAATGACGAAACTTTCTGATCAGTACCTTACTTTTGACAACAGCGAAGGTCTCATCGATGCACACCTCTACGATATGATCATCGACTGCTTCAACAAGAGCTACAAGGGCATCTGCGATATGTTCAACTACGGTGAGCTTCGCAAGACTTCTATCGTTCCCGAACCCGAGTATGACGGCGTAGCCGCTACCTACTCCGGTGAGGCGAAGGTCATCATGAGCACCAAGTATTATGACAGAAACAAGCTGGATGCCGACAGTCTGACTCACGAGTGGATCCATGTGGCTCAGAACTACGATCACTTCGAACCCGGCTGGCTCACCGAGGGTCTTGCCGACTACGGAAGAGAAAAGTTCGGTATCTACAACAAGGAGGCCGGCTGGTCGCTGCCCAAGTACAACGAGAAGCAGCACTATACCAACGCTTACCGCGTGACCGCCGCCTTTATCGTCTGGCTGGAGGACAATGTCTGCAAGGATATCGCCTGGAAGCTCAACGATGTGATGAAGAGAAATGTTTACACCGATAACTGCTGGGTGGAGTTTACCGGCAAGACGGTGGATGAGCTTTGGGAAGATTACGCCAAGGCAAACAGCTGATTTTCGAAAGAGAATTACTCGTACTTAAAAACTTCCGCGGTCTCGGGCGAAAGCCCGAAACCGCGGATTTATGCGGGTGTGGTGGAATGGCAGACACGTTGGTCTTAGGAACCAATGGGCAACCGTGCAGGTTCGAGTCCTGTCACCCGCACCAAAAAGAAACAGTAGATTGATACAACCGTATCAGCCTACAGTTTTCTTTTATTCGTTAAACAATAGCTAAAAGTCCTTGATTTGTAAGGGCTTTTTCTCTTTCGTGGTGCATTTCGGTATATGCGGTGCTTATATCTTTGTGGCTCGAATGCCCTAAAATGCAGAAAAGCACCACTCCCTGTCAAGGTATAGTGCTTTCCTATCGTTAAAAGACCGACATTCGTTAAATTACAAAATATCTAAAGCAATCATTAATAGTGAATTGTGCTCGACTCAATGTAGAATGTACCGTTGTCAATATAAAAAGCAGAATCACCATAAAATTGAACATCAGACCATTCAGTACCATTAAGCTTGAAAATTCTTGAACCTGGAAGAGGTATTTTAATAACTTTATTTTCTGACTCGGCAATAATCCTATATAAGTACAGGATTACTTGATACAGTCCCGCCAAGGCATTTAGCGCATATTCAAGATTGGCAAATTTAAAATATTCTTGAGTTGTTCCATTAATGCTGCCGGTATCAGTTCTGTTATGTTTACATTTGTTATAAGCCGTCCACCAAAAAGGGCTAAAGAGGGTTCCCGCGGTATCGCGATTGTTCCATGGCTTTAATGTCATTTTATTTTCATGCACAATTACTTCTTGGACAAAAAAAGTCGGCTTTTGGGCATGTATACAAGTGCGATAATCACTGATCTTATCGTCATTAAAAGAAGAATCGAGCAGTTCACAGTATGCTTTCAATACAACATCGACTTCGCTTCCAATCTCTAACAATAGTTTGAAGTATGCTTCAGAATATGTAGTATAATTATCTGTATCCAAAGTAACATACTTTAAAGTATTTATAAACTCTTTTTCAAGTGAAATATAGTGTGACCAATAAGTTTCGCAAAATTTATCACAAGTGATCATCAAAAATTTCTCCTACCAATGATATGTTACATGATAATTATACCAAATTATTTTGAACTTTTCAATTGCTTGACAATAAAAAAGATCCAACTATCGTCTTAAATTTTAAGTGTTCATTACATTATCGCCGTCTCCTCGTTGCCATTGCGGAAAAAAGTTGTGGATGGTGACGCGCTCAACGATGGTGCAGAGAAGACTGTCGCTCCATTCGGTGTCTAGGCGGTCAAACTAGCCGAGCTCAAAGATGAATTTACTGAACTCGCCCGTTTTGAACTGTTTGTCCTCTTTCTGCCGTATAAGATTCACATAACGCCTTTACAAGGCTTGATAGCGTTCGGTATTTGGACACTGGAAAAAATATGTTTTTGATGATTAAAGAAACTTGAGCCTCTTTCTCCCAAACAGCGTATAGCTGTGCCTGATATTATTGATGCCTATATTCGCAATCTTTAATTTAAAAGTATATTTTTTTATCACAAAAACGCACATATGATAAACTATAAGCTTTGTTTACATGCGTTTTGCTTGTTCTCTTGCTCCTGCAAATTGCTTATAATATTAGCATGTTTTTAATACAAATGGTATGAATGGAGCGATAATGTGATGAAGGAAAACATCGGAAAACGAATAAAAGAAGCAAGAACAAACAGAAGATTTACACAAGAGCAGTTAGCTGAAAAAGCCAATATCACCGTTGTCTATCTCAGTGAGCTTGAGCGCGGCATTAAATTGCCGAGTCTTGCGGTGTTTGTCCGTATTGCGGAAGCATTACAAGTGTCCACAGACTCTCTTTTGAGAGATTACCTTGATACAGGTAAAACATTCATATATGATAATTTGACGAAAAAGCTGGAAGGTCTTACACCGAAACAGCGAGTTGCGGTCGCTGATCTGATCGACACCTATATTCGCAATCTTTGAAACTTAGGCAACGCTCCCCGGAGGGTTGCCTTTTTATATCTATTTTACTGTCGGATTTTCTCGCGGTTTTTTCTTTTGATAAATTTTCTGTCTTTTTGACTTGGCGATTATCCTTAGTCTCATTCTTTTGTCTTGACTTTTCATGTGTAGGAAAGTACAAAATTGATTTATATTGTGTTTTAAGCTCCAATATGCTATAATAAAAAATCAAGGAGCCTAAAAGATATGAAATGGTTGAAAAGAGTTTTACTGGCGCTGATTTTTATTTTGTTTTTACCCTTAATTTTACCCTTGATTTTACTCGTAATTCTGATTTTGGGGATAGTCTTGCCCGTTGAGGCGTTGCGGGAGCGGAAAGCGTATAAAAAATCATGCTATTACAAGGCGTTTCATCTGCCATATCAGAAAGATACAGGCTTTTTAAATCGATATCGTTTTTATCAAATCGCATCCGAGAAGAAATATCCCCTTTCCTATGTCCGGCAATCTTCAAATGGCTTTGATTATCTGTTTTTTGAGAATACCGTATATTTTCTTCCGGATTTTGACGAAATTGTTTACGATACCGAAAAGGGCAAGTGGAATTGGATAAAAAACTCCGGTTTGAAAAAGAAGTTTGGCGATTTATCGGAGTATATGGCAGATAAAAGAAGCTTATTGGAGGAGAAGGCAGCTGCTTATCCTGTGAAAATTCTTTTAGAACGGGCGGTAGTTGCCGAAAACAATCTGAAAGAAAGAACATTGCCGGATTATGTGTTCCTGACCTTGTGTTACGAAATGTTGTTTGAAAAGACGGATCCGGATGTTTTAGCGGTAATTCCGCAGACCGCGAGAGAACTGTATGACATGATCGTAAAAACTCCCGACCTTTGCGGTTCGTTTTCTATGCTTGACGAAGAGATGCTTCACTGGGAGCTAAACGATCTGTTTGTTGAAATTGCGGTTGAACCGCAGGACTATTATGTCGGGATAAACCAAAAACATGGTAGAAGGCTAAGGAATATTACCCACTGGCATTCCGATCCTGCCAGTATTTATGAAGAAGTCTGTCGGATAGGAAAACTCGGACATGTGCTGATAGTCCGCAGCCATGTGGGTAGGAAAGAAGTTTTGTACATGGGCGATAAAAGAGGATGTCCTTATACCGAAACGCAAAAGCGGCTTTGGGGTAAGCTTTTTTACTTTGAGGCAAAATAAGAAGAGAATCGATACAATTTACGATAAAGGCAGCTTTCTTGCATTGCAAGAAAGCTGCCTTTATCGTTATTATTTAATAGTAATTGCTTTTCTATTTTTCTTTTTTGCGTTTGGAAAGCTTGCTGTAGATCACATGAAAGAGAAGTCCGATCAGCGCAAGGCCGAGTGTGAGCACAAGACGGATCAGAATTCCTGTCAGGTCAAAGCGGAGCAGGCTGTCGTCTCCGATGAAGCTGTAATAGGCGATCATGGGAGGGCGGGTCAGCGCGGCGATGAGCAGAAAATGCCAGTAGGTCATATCGGTAAGGCCGGCGGCCATACAGAGAAAGTCGTCGGGAAAGCCGGGAAGCAGCATCATGATGACAAAAAAGCTCTTGCCGCGCTCGGAGAGGAGTGCTGTATATTTTTCGGTTTTCTCCCTGCCTGCTAGCCAGAAGAGAATCTTTTTTCCGAAAAAGCGTCCTAAGATAAAGTTGATCATCGAGCCGATGATCGAGGCGGTCGAGGAAAGGAGAAAGGAGG
>CAZGQH010000034.1:0-9692 GCA_964527575.1 uncultured Lachnospiraceae bacterium | reverse complement strand
CCAATAGAAAATGAGTATGTAATAGACACAGATATTCCATATGACTATGTTACTGCAACATTTTTAAGTACTGATGGGGTGACCTTAAATTCTAAATCATTCCAAAGGACACTTGCGAATGATACCTCAATGAGCATTTTTTTTACTCCTCTTAATCCTTTTATTGATAATACTACAAAGAACATTTATGATTACCAAGAAGATAAAGTAATTATGAATATTTCATTTTGGCGCAATGATGAGATTGAGCACACTGAAGCTGTTGATATTTCAATCTTATATACACCATATGGTACATTCTTTTCTGATGTCGATCCTATTTTGAGCAAAAGAAATTACACCAGATATCTACTAAGTAATGGAATTATTGATGAAGCGACATATGAAGAGTTAAATGCCATTTTCCATTGCTTTAGTGCAAACGCCCAACCTGATACCAGGCTGAAATTAGCAGACTTTGATTCTTCTCTATCTTCAAATGATCAGATTAAACTAACATCATCAATTTCGGATAAATATGTTATCAACAATGATGGTGTTACATTATCGGCTACAGCTACAACCACAAAGTCTGATTATGCAGAGGTTATATATAATATCCAAGCCTTAAACAGTGGAGATCGTTTACGAGTGTATGGCTATGTATACTGGTATGATAAATCCGGTAATAAGTTTCCTGCTCAATATGTTAATGTCGATATTATTGATCAAGATGTGGTATTTGATGACCTGATCACTACTGCCAAAACTTCTGCTTCTGGATACTTTGATTATACCTTTGACAATCAAAGTATTGAAGGTGGTAGAGATATATACTTAAAAGTATATTCTGGTAATGATAATACTATGGTTTATGATTTTGGTTCATTTGACTTTTTCGCATCTGGTGTTTTAGGGCCACTTATCTCCTATAATATTGAACCATATTATTTTACTACCGCTGTTACCTCTGACATTACAACATCAAAATCAAACTTGGAAGGATATTCGTATGCGGGTAATGTAATATCTAAATCGTTTTCGATTGGTAACGCACTTTATTATGCTAGAGAATACGAAAAATATATTAATGGTGGCAGTACCCTCAATAATATTACTGTAGCACTCCACTATCCACTTCCAATAATAGAAACATCATTTACATTACCTGTTCTAGATATGGGAGCAATAATGCTTGATGAAGATGACTATTCTGATTGGGGGACGATCATGCATGAATATGGTCATGCTATTGCAGACAAACTAGAAATATTTGTTGGTTATTTAAGTTTGTTTTCTAAACATGGCTTTGAGCATAATGCGAAATATAATTTAATCGACTACTACGAAGGGAATAAAGACAAAGCCTTAAAAATATCTTGGAACGAGGGATGGGCTTCGTATTACAGTTTGTGTGCTCAAAGAAAATATTCATTGCAATCAAAAGGGTTCCCAGGAGCTAGTGATACATCAATATGGGGTTATAATATTGTTAATGATCCGTTTTATGGGGAAGATAATGAGCTAGCTATTGCTGCTACTATGATTAACTTAATTACACAAAACATTTTCACAGAGAGTGAGTTGTGGAATATAATCAAAGTGGAACGCCCTCAGAATTTTCACGATTTGAATGATGTTATTATTAATGAAATGAATGATTCTTCAACGACTATACTTCCAATAAGCGAGTTGAATAAGTATTTTTCTATTCTCGAAAAGCAGAACATCTCGGCGGAAACCGCAGCGACAAATATCAGGTACTCCGTTTCATCTTTTGGCCCAACTTTTTCTTGGCTTGCACCAGAACCTAATTCTAACAATCCTAATGGGACGACATTTAATTTCAAGTATCAAGTTGTGATATTAAGTACAAACCCATTGTATATTTATATGTCTCCTCAAACTTTAAGCACCTCATATACAATTCCGTCTAGTGATTGGGCAGATATAATAGAAAAGTGTACCAACGGATTTTATTGGACAATTATTACTGACGAAGTAACTGACCCCGCTTCTGGGGGATATTATTCTAAGCTCTATGAAATGGTTTATGATCCCGAGACGATTATCTTATCCGCAACAAATAGATATAAAGAGTGTCGTGCAACAATTGGTGCTGGGAAATGTGTGGATTACAAAGTAAAGTTCAATTTGAGCGGAACTCAATTAATTCAAACATTTGGATCTTTAGATACTGTGTTGGAACTTTATTCGATTGATGGCACTCTTTTGCTAGGAAGAAGTGATACAGATGATGATGGGTATTTACTAAATGCGCTATTTACATACAATTTCACTGCTAATACCGAATACATAATAAGAATAAGATTCTATTCATCTTCCACTTCTGGAACGGTTAAATTAGCAATTGCCCCGACATATAATCATGATAATTATGAGGCAATGTATGGACCATATAGCTTGACTACAGTTAGCTGGAGTTTGAGCAACAATAGGGTTGCTTTCTTCAGGTACAAATTTAGTACTTCAGGAGATGTTACATTTGCAATGTCTTCTGAGATTGACACCTATATTTACATAATTGATCCTACATCTAATGCTTTAGCGGTTGCGTATACCGGAGGCAATCAAACTTCAGCATGTTTGTATGATGATGATTCTGGTGAAGGACGACAAGCTCAATTAACTAAATATGTTCAGGCAAATAAAGAATATATTGTAATCATATCTTTTTATAACCCAAATACAATGTCTGGAGAATTCTCTATTACCACAAGTAATTAGCAAACTCCTTTGAACGGGCACAGAGGACTTCGGACCTCTGTGCCGAACCTTTTTATGAGGCTTTGTTTTTGGTAGACTGTCAGCGTTTTGATATTCAAGAAAATTCATCACAGCAAAGTGTAGAATCCGATCCTGCCCAAGCGCCGTCCGATTCAAATTTGAGTGATAACACACCAGAAGACCCTCTGCCACACCAATCGATGGAGATACGAAGATTTGAGAAACTAAATGAAATGAGAGATGATAGGGTGCGATGATGAGACGCGGTGGGGGCAATACTTTCAAGGTATTGCAGGCAGCGGAATACAGAGCAAAGAGGACCGGATTGCCTTTGTAAAATTGATTGATTCTTTGCCGCATATCTCCATTTTGGAGGGAAGCATCACTTGGATATGCTTTTCGCATAGCATATCGGAAGACACCGGGGAAGAATCAAATGTTGTGTATGTGACGACCGAAGCCGCCAACGGGGATTGGACGCGTGTAGAATATGTGCTTTCGGTTACGGATGTTTCTAAATAAATTTCGGATGAAAGAATATCAATAGGCGAAAACTCTCTTTTGCTGTCCCCCATTAACAGCTTGGACGGGAAATTGACACTTCATATCGAGACACGAAATCCGCACCCATCGGGCCGAGGAACCATGATACAATGGATTGGAGAAGTTATTCTATTCTACTAATAATACGGGTGATGTGAAGGCCGACAACCTATTTAGCAATATTCAGATTTTAGATATTTCACAGTAAAGACGGTTGGTATGTGCGGGTGAATGGATTTTTGCCGAAAGCCGCCATGAATTACATCAAAGAGCCGATTATCTCTAACAATCCCGGCGTTGAAATGGCGGGAGAAATATCGGAATAAAGCGTTAAGCCCTCGTTCTGAAATAGAGCGAGGGCTTTTTTGCATAGAGCGCTCCGATGAAGGAGGCGTTCGGACGAAAGTCTCCGGCTAAGCAGGGCCGCCGGCCTTGCCGCGGGCTTCTTATTTGGGACGAAGGGCAGCGGAGCTGCGGAATCAATCGGTGTCCGGAAAAAGCGGGATAAAAGAAAAAAAGCGGCGGTCGTGCCGTCTATTTGGGCAAAAAAACAGGTTTATTTATGTAATTTATCAAGAATAATCGGCTCGCCATCCTCTCAACTTGTCAATTATTCTAAAAAACTTGTAAAAAAAACAGATTCCTTTTCCTCACTTCTCTGTGCTATAATCAGCTTGTAGAACAAAAATTTGTGCAGGTTGTCCGAACCACGGGAAAAGAAAAGAGTTTTTCTGTTGCAGTTGTCTGAGGTTGCTGCTGAATTTTTGTTTTTTTACCGGCAGAAAATCAAAGGATAGTGAAAATCGGAGGGTGGAACATGAAAACCAAATCAAAAGTAAGGCTTGTGATTTCGGCGCTGCTTCTGGTGGTGCTGTTGGCACTGATCGGTACGCTTCTTCTTGTCTTTGCCGAGGAAGGGGAGGTGTATGTCTCTCCCTCTGCGATCAAGGCGGCCACCGCCAGCTCCTTTGCCGTCGGCTATGAGCCTGAAAAGGCCTTTGATGGCATCGAAGGGGATGTGAACAACTGCTGGCATACCCCTTGGGGTACGGCACAGGAGCCTTTTCCCCATTGGATTATGGCGGAATTTACGGAACCCCAGAAGATCGACGCGTTGATCTTTGTGCCCCGGGGGCCGGCGCCCCACACCTTTGTGGCCGATTATGAGGTCTGGGTCAGCCCGGACGACGATCCGGCGCATCTCAAAAAGGTGACCGAGGGAACCTGGAAGCGGGATACCCGCGGCGTTGCCGAGTTTACCAAGCAGGAGGTAGTTTTAGTGAAGTTTGTCATCAACAGTCGGGTGGATGCCGACACCAATGAACCGGACAATACCAGTGTAAACGCTTCGGAGATCAAATTCCGTCTGGCGGACGGTAATTTTGAAAAGCAGCTCACTTCCACCCTCAAAAGGGCCGAGTCGCTGATCGCTTACGGGAAGGACCGTCTGGGCTCCGGGGCCGGGCTCTTTGACGAAACCGCATACAACACGCTGAAAGAAAAATATGCCGCCCTGAAGGAACTCGCGGATTCGAACGATCAGAGTAAGCGTGAGGCTGCTTTGAGCAGTGCAGAGGGCGCTATTGTCGCTTTTCTCAGGAGTGCCTGCCGCGAGGGCGAGCCCCTCACTCTGACGGTGCCGCGGACCATGATGTCGGCCTCGGCGAACAGCAGCAACGTTTCATACCGTCCCATGAGCGCCATTGACGGAAACCCCGCTACCATCTGGCACACCGAATGGGTGCCGACCGACGACCCCTTCCCCCACGAGTTTACACTCGATCTGGGACGGACGCTTCTTCTGAAGGACATTACGATTCTTCCGCGGCAGGACGCCAATGCCGGAAGAATTGTAAAAGGTGAGATCTACGCCGGAGATGATCTCAAGGATCTGCAGCTGGTGACGACCTTTTCTTCCGGCGACCAGACAATCTCCCTCGACTGTGTGGCGGCACGCTATGTGAAAATTGTGTCGCTGAAATCCAATACAGCCAATACCGCCATCGCTGAGATCACGCTGACCTCCTACGACCGGGGACTTATCGCAGCCTATGCAGCCTATGAAGAGTCCGAGGATCTTCTCCGTAAGGCCATTATCGGGGACGCCATAGGACAGTACAGCGAGGAAACGCGGGACAATTTCAGAAAAAAGGTAGATGATTTTATGAAGGAACTCTCCTCTCCCTCGCTGTCTGCCGATAAAGCCTATGACCTGATCGATGCCATCGGACAGGCGAACTTAGACTTTATCGCCGCAGCGCGGGCGTATACCAAGAACGATCTTGCCGATTTTATCGGTGAATTGAAAAAACTGACGGTTGTTCCCGGTGACCGGAACGCACGGGATACCCTGCTGAATAAGGCGGAAACGATCGCGGCGGAAAGTCCCACCGGGGAAGAACTCAACGCGATCTGCAGTATGATCGCTTCCTTTATCGCCTCGGTAAGCTCGAACGGCAAAACGATTGATCTCTCCGGAAAATGGGATCTCGCTCTTTCGGACTTTACCGATAAAACCGTTTTTGACAATACCGCGGTGCTTCCCGGAACCCTTGATACCAACAAAATCGGAACCTATAATACGCTGTCCGATATCAACCGTCTCGCCCGGCTCTATTCCTACGAAGGACCTGCCAGCTACCGGAACACTCTCTTTGTCAGCGCCGGCCTTGCGGGCAAGGAAATCACGCTTTACATGGAGCGTACCCGCTGTACGAAGGTCTTCGTCAACGGCGTGGAGGTGAAGGCCGGCTCCGGAAAGGCCAATCTCCTTCCCGTGTCCTCCTCCTATACCATCTCCTCCGCCCTGAAGTACGGGGAATTCAACGAGATTGTCATCGTGGTGGATAACTCCTATCCCGGTCTTCCCGCCGGAGCGATTATGAGAGGCCATATGGCTACCGATGAGACCCAGACCAACTGGAACGGTATCGTGGGCCGCTTCGAGCTGATGATTCAGGAAAAGGTCGCGCTGGACGATCTGCGGGTTTATCCCAATAAGGACTTAAAGAGCGTGCGGGTCGAGGCAGACCTCGTCAACCGCGGCGCATCCTCGTCCTCCTTTACCCTTACTCTCACGCTTCCCGGCGCCAAGACGGTGGAAATTCCGGTAACTCTTGCGGCTGGGGAAGAGAAGACCGAGGTCTGTGCCTCCTTTGCCATGCCGGACGACGTGAAGCTCTGGAGCGAATTCCACCCCGATCTTTACACCATGACTGCCTCTCTTTCCAATGGCGAGAGCTGCGATGCCACCTTCGGTATGCGGGTGTTTTCCGCCAGTGAGGACGGAAGCGGCTTTGAAAACAACGGTAAGGGTATTTTGATTCGCGGCGAGACCAACTGCGCCGTCTTCCCCTTGACCGGCTATGCTCCCATGGATGTGGCGAGCTGGGAAAAGCTCTTCAAGACCTATCAGTCCTACGGCATCAACACGGTGCGTTTCCACTCCTGGTGCCCGCCGGAGGCAGCTTTTGAGGCTGCCGATAAGCTGGGTCTCTACCTCCAGCCCGAGCTTTCGGCCTGGGACGGCGCCATGCTGAGTGACAATGTCAAAAAGTCCTATTATTCCGCCGAGGCCTTTGCCATTCTGAAGGAATATGCCAACCATCCTTCCTTTGTTATGTTCACCTTCGGCAACGAGCTGATGTATTCCGGTTCCGATTTTGCCTATGCCGACAATCTGATCGCCGATCTTAAAAAGGCCGACAGCACAAGAATGTACGCCCAGGGCTCCAATACGTTCTTCGGCGGCTATAATCCTACAGACGGCACCGACTTCTATACGGCGCAGTCCTATCAGGGCGGCGCGCTGCGGGGCGCGTTCGGCGGCCTGACCGGTTTTGTCAACCAGGAATATCCGAATACCAAGCTTACTTTCGATACGGTGGTCAATCGGCTGGTGGCCATGAAGGTGCCGGTCTTCAGCTTTGAGGTCGGTCAGTATCAGGTTTTCCCCGATATTCTCACCGAAATCGAGCGCTATACCGGCGTTACCGAGGCCCGCAACTTCCAGCTCGTGGTCGATAAGGCCGCGGCCAACGGCATGACCGAGGAGGATATCGCCGACTGGATCAACGCCTCCGGTATGCTCTCGCGGATCGGTTACCGCATGGAGATCGAGGCGGTTCGCCGCACCAAGAATATGAGCGGTATCTCGCTGCTCGGCATTCAGGACTTCCCCGGGCAGGGAACCGCGCTGGTGGGCATGATGAACGCCCTTGGCGATCCCAAGCCCTACGATTTCGCCGATCCGGCCTATTTTGCCCAGTTCTTCGGCCCGGTGGCGCTGCTTCTTGAGACCGAAAAGTTCTCCTATGTCAATAATGAGAGCATCGAAGGCAGGATTCTCGTCTCCAACTATTCGGAGGAGGATTATACCGGTGCCATCCATTACGCATTGTATGACGGCGACAAGCTGATTTCCTCCGGCGATATTGCTTCCGCTTCCTACGCGCAGGGCGATCTTTCGGTGGCGGGCAGCTTCACGATCTCGCTTTCTGAGGTCAAAGAGGCATCGCAGCTTCGCCTTGATATCACCTGCGGCAAGGATAAGACCAGCTACGACTTC
Source organism: uncultured Lachnospiraceae bacterium (assembly GCA_964527575.1). Lineage (GTDB taxonomy): Bacteria > Bacillota > Clostridia > Oscillospirales > CAG-272 > RGIG1993. The sequence continues at coordinate 1,855 of CAZGQH010000034.1, read as the reverse complement.
TGGGTCTATCCCGCCGACGAGAAGGAAGATGCCGGAGAGGTCTATGTGGCAGAGGCTCTGACTCCCCGCGCACTGTCGGTTCTGGAGGAGGGCGGTAAGGTATTCTTAAATTCCCGCGCTTCTCAGGAGAACTTCCCGAACAGCGTGGTCGGCCGCTTCTCCACCGCCTTCTGGTCGCTTTGGGACAAACACAATCAGCCGGGTATGATGGGTCTTCTTCTCGATCCCGACCATCCGATCTTTAAGAGCTTCCCCACCGAGTATCACAGCAACGTCCAGTGGTGGATCATGGCTACAAGCGGACGCCCCATGAACCTTGAGGGTTATACCACCGAGGACGGCAAGCGGATTGAGCCTTTGGTTCGGGTCATTGACGATCTGGACGGTGTCAAAACCATGGGTCTCCTTTACGAGGTAAAGGTGGGCAAGGGAAGCCTTGTCGTTTCCTCCATGGATCTTCTCCGGACCAAGGACGAATATCCCGAGGCGGCTGCCCTCTACAACGCCATTCTCTCCTACATGAATTCGGATGATTTTGCTCCCACCTTCTCTGTCACGGTCGAAGCGCTGAAAAACGAGGTAACCTATACGGAGAATACCAGAACCAATGTGGCTGAGGCCGAGAAGGGCGCAACCTTCTATCTCGGTCAGAATACCTCCACCTGTCCGGGCGGTTATGACGGAAAATATCAGAACCGTCTTCTTGAAATCAACGACGGTGTCGTGGACTGCGACGGAAATTCCCGCTCCTGGAGCGACTATCGCGAAGATGGGAAATATCCCGGCGATGCTGAGCTGGGGGTGGATTTCGCCGGGACGGCAACAATCGATTCGGTAGCATTTGCCTTCTATGAAGATTCGGGCTGCAAAGCACCGACCTCGATCAAGATCTTTTACTGGAACGGCGATGAGTTTGTGGAAGTAAAGAATCCTTCCAAGACAAGCGGCTTTGTCAAAGGGGTAAATACCATTACCTTTGACCCGGTGACCACCGATCGGATGTATTTCTCCCTCGAGCACCGTTCCGGCATGGGTCTTGCGGTCAGCGAGATTCTCTGCTACCAGAAGAATGTGGACGCCACGGCGATTACAATCGTCGGTGAAGGCGGCAAGACCAAAGTGGCTCTCGGCGACAAGCTTGCCATGATTCTCACTACCACCCCTGAAGATGCTAACGGCTATGAGGTCAAATGGAGTGTGACTGACGCTGCCGGCAATCCTACCGATCTTGCCGAGATCAATGCGAACGGCGTTCTGACTCCCAAGGCTGTGGGTAAGGTGCTTGTGAAAGCCGAGCTTTACGGCGAGGCGGTCTCGGCCAGTATCGAGATCGAAATCGTGAAGGAAGGGGAATCTACCGATCCCGCGGATACCTCGGGCGAACCCCAGGATCCCGACACGCCCAATACCGGCGATCCCGATGTGTCCGATAAGGATAAAAAATCGCCGCTTGTTCCCATTCTGCTCGGCAGCCTCGGCGTGCTTGCCGCTGCCGGTCTGACCGTAGGCCTTGTCCTCTTCTTCAAGAAGAGAAAGAAATAAGTATCTCTGGTGTCTGTTGTAACAGAGTTCCCAGAAAGTAGATCTTCGAAAAAAGAAAAAGGTTTCCGAGACTGTATGAAGGGGACTCTGTGACAAAAGCGCCGGTCCCCTTCGGATAATCGGCGCTTTTGTCAAAAATCAGAGGAGGAGAAGAAAATGAAAAAATTTCTGTTACCCTTGTCGTGTATTCTGATTGTAGCCTTGCTCATTGGTCCTTTTGCTGCCTTTTCCGTGTCGGCTGCTGACAACGTGATGTATATCCCGAACAGCTACCTCAGGGATGTGACGGCGGACGCTTATGCGCAGGAGTCCT
>CAZGQH010000033.1:0-9730 GCA_964527575.1 uncultured Lachnospiraceae bacterium | reverse complement strand
GAGCAGCTGATTTGTAATCAGCAGGTTGATGGTTCGACTCCGTTCACCAGCTCCATAAGGGGGAATTCCCGAGCGGTCAAAGGGGGCAGACTGTAAATCTGTTAGCTTTGCTTTCGGTGGTCCGAATCCACCTTCCCCCACCATAAAAGGACAGCAATCTTCTTACGAAGATTACCGTCCTTTTATTTTTTGTTCTCTCAGAAAATCGCCATAGGGAGTATTTTTCTCTTTCCTGAAATCCGTTCACAATAAAAGGTTTGAAAAAACCTGAAATTTCTTGCAAAATGACTTAAGATATGCTATATTACTTTCAGATAAGTGGACAATCCGATAAAAGCGACGGATCGGAGAGAAAAGCATGAAATTCTTTATGAACCGTCCGGAATCGGCAAAAAAATTTTCGTTATCAGCCCGACTGCCGATATGCTGCAGACCGAAAACAGCACAAACCGTCCGTTTAATGACATCCGGCATGCCTAAGACGAATCGTCTTTGACATATAGCCACAGGCCGGCCCAAGGTGTACAGGAAAAACACAATGCCAGCCGCACAACTTCTAAAATACAGGCAAAAGGAGGACAATACTCACTGTTCGGTCGGATTGACCGATACCCGAAAAAAACAAAGCAATCGATGCACTCCGGTTTTTGCGGCATTTTTGGGAGGACATCCGGAACCTGAAAAAGCCGACAAATCTGAATAGGAGTGTTTTTCATGACAAACGCAAAAAACACAAAACGTGCATTGCTTCTGAGCATCCTTTCTGTGATGCTCTGCTGTGCCATGTTCATCGGCACCTCCTTTGCGTGGTTTACCGATTCGGTAGCGAGCGGCAATAACAAAATTGTTGCCGGAAACCTGGCTGTTGAGCTGTATCACGCAAACGGCAATACAACCGATGAAAAAGTAGAGGAAACCACCAATCTGTTTACCGATAAAGACGGAAACGCAATTCTGTGGGAACCGGGCGTTATGGTATACGAAAACTTCACCGTAAAGAATGCCGGTTCTCTCGCACTGAAGTATCGCCTGACCATAAGTGCGGATAACTTCAACACCGTAGACGGCAAGTCTCTTAAAGATGTGCTGAAGGTTGCGGTTCTGGACGGCGCATTCTCCGGAGACAGAGACGCCGCACAGGCGCTCACCTTTGATAAGACCATTGCCGACTTTGAAAAGACCGGAAATATTGCAGCCGGCGCTGCGGATCATACATACGCCGTTGTAATCTATTGGGAGCCCACCGCTGCCGACAACGATTACAACCTGAGCAACGGCAAAGAATCCAACGACGGAAAGCCTTTGTTCATCGACCTCGGTGTGAACCTGGCAGCAGCACAGGATACGGTTGAAAGCGACAGTTTTGATAAAAATTACGATGCCGACGCAGAATATCCGGCAGCAACGGCTTCTTCTGTCGATGAACTGAAAGCTGCCATCAAGCCGGGCGCAACGATTGTCCTTTCCGATAATATTGATATTGCGGCCTCCGGCTACAGCATCGACAATCCTTTTCTCGTTGACGCAGATAATGTCACCTTGGATTTGAACGGCAAAGAAATCTGCACCTCGTGGCTCGGACTCAAGGTAACCGGCGAGAATGTTACCATTAAAAACGGCACCATCAAACGGCAGGAAGGCAAAGACTTTTCTTACGGTATAAGACTGAACGGCATCAATACCGTCATGGAAAACGTAACAATCGATTCCGGTATCAATGTATCGGGATATAACGATGATGACAGTGTAAAGCCCGGCGTTTCCGCAAAGATTGTAAACTGTACCATCAATCTGGATGGCGATCAGGTTTATTATGCGGTATGCACACAGGGAGAGTCCTCTGCTATTGTTGAAAATGTGGAGATCAACCGGACCAATCCCGGCAAAGCCAACTATTACTTCTGGGTTGAAAAAGAATTCACGGATGAGTTGGGTTATGTCGGCAATTCTTATATCGGTATAAATCAGGTAACCATGAATTCCACCTGCGGCACTACCCTGTTCAATCCGGTGGGTCTGGAGCCCGAGGATCTGACCATTACGGATAACGAATTTGAAGATCCGTTTGCTTAAAACAGATACCTTCCGTATTTTTCACCGACAAAAGAACCCGTCTTTCAGACGGGTTCTTTTTCTATATCCTATTATTCTCTGCCGACGCATCCTCACGCCTTGCGGATGGCTTTGAAAATGGCAGAGAGGCGAGGCGGTGTACCGTAGAGCAGCACACCTACCCGATAGATTTTGGCGGAAAGCACGCCGACGCCCACCACCGAACCGATAAGAATCGTCACCGAAAGAAGGATCTCCCAGGCCGGCACGGTACTCATAGCGATGCGGGTAAACATGGCCATGGGCGAGGTAAAGGGGACATAGGAGCAGACCACCATAACAGGATTATCCACCGACCCGCCGGTCATCGAGAAAATCACCACAAAAAAGGCGGCGATAAAGAGGAAGGTCAGGGGCATAATCGAGGTATTGACATCCTCCACCTTGGAGGCGGTGGAACCGATCGCTCCGTAGAGGAACGCGTAAATAAAGAAGCCCAGCACAAAAAAGAGAAGCATAAAACCGAGCAGATCGAGGGGCATGTCAAACACCGACGCCATGATGGCGTTGCCCTCCCAGTAGGAACGGTTCAGGTTGAAGAAGAGGAAGGCCGAGCCGAAGACCGCCACCAGCTGAACCAGTCCCGCCAGACAGGAAGCAATGACTTTACCGAACATCATGTTCACCGGACGGGCGCTGGTAATCAGCACCTCCATGGCACGGGAGCTCTTTTCCGACGCCACACTCGTGGCCACCATCTGCCCGTAGAGCATGATCACCATATAGAGGGCAAAGATCATCACATAGGTGTAGAAAAAGTTCTGCATCTGGTCCTTGCCGAGGCTGGTGACCTCGTGCTCGATGGGAGCGGCAAGGATATTCCCCGCTTCCTCCGGGGACAGACCGCTTTGAATCATCGCGTTCATCCGGTATAGGGTCTGCATCACCTCGTCGGCAATCATCGTATTGCTGTCGTACATCGACAGATTGTTTACAAAATAGCGATAGGAAGTGGGTCCGGTGAGGAAGAAGGCGCAGGCCGCCTCGCCGGACAGAATGGCATCCCGCAAAGCGTCTTCCCCGCCCTCCGCGGTCTTCACCTGATAATCCGGGAACGCCCCGGCAAAGGCGTCTTCTGCCCCCACGCCTACCGCGTTCTTATCCATACCCAGCAGCATGACCGGCCGGGACTCCGGAGGAGTCTCTCCCTCTCCGGAAAAGCTCTCCTTCAGCCGGGGAAAGAACATCACGACGGCGATCACCGCCACCATTGCCAGCGTAACCCCTACAAAAATCTTATTTTTAAGATAATTTTTCAGTTCAAAATTCAAAATCGTGCGAAACTGTCTCATGCCTTATCCTCCCCGGCTTTGCCCGCGTACTCCACAAAAATATCGTTCAGCGAGGGCTCAAAGACCTTCAGCTCGTCGATATCAAAGCTTTCGGTCAGACGCCTCATGACGGCTCCCTTGTCCCGCTCCGAATCCATCCTGAGCATAAGATCCCCGCTTTCGGTCAGCGTACAGGCCGAACCGAAGGCTGCTCGGACCGGCTCGGGGGAGAGGGTGCGGATGAGAAGACGATCCCGGGGGTACTGCCGTTTAATGGCCGCCAGCTCTCCGGAGATCGCCACCTTTCCGTCATTCAGGATGGCAATCTGGTCGCAGAATTCCTCGATATAGTTCATCTGATGGCTGGAAAAGAGCACCACCTTGCCCCGGGCGATCTCCTCCTTCACTACGTCCTTCAGAAGCAGGGCATTCACCGGGTCGAGGCCGGAGAAAGGCTCGTCCAGAATCACCACATGGGGGTCGTGGGCGAGTGCGGTAATCAACTGAATCTTCTGCTGATTGCCCTTGGACAGGGTGTCGAGCCGTTTGTTCCGGTATTCGGCCATACCGAGGCGCTCCAGCCAGCGATCCACCGCCCTCAGAGCCGCCCGGTGCTCCATTCCCTTCAGCTCGGCAAAATAGCAGAGCTGATCGACAATGATCTTCTTGGGATAAAGTCCCCTCTCCTCAGGCAGATAGCCGATCTGCACCTGCCGGTAATCGATGGGTTTTCCGTCGACCAGTACCTCTCCGGCATCAGCGGGAAAAACGTTCATCAGGATGCGGATCGAGGTGGTTTTGCCCGCTCCGTTCCGCCCCAAAAGACCGAAGGCCTTTCCGCCCTCGGCGCTGAAGGAGACTCCCTTCAGAACCTTCTTCTCCCCGAAGCTTTTTTCGATGTTGCATAGTTCCAAAACCATTCTCTGTCCTCCTGTCGATGACTCTTTCAGCAGTTCTATACGATCTTCACGGGACTTTTCCCATCGGGAACGGCTGCCCCCAAAACGGAAGGCGAGCGCAAAAATACCATTCTTTCTCAAAAAATTCATAAAACTGCCTTACCGCTTGATTATAGCATATCGAAGAGAATACTTCAAGAAAAAAGAGACGAATTCGGAAAAAAAGAGACATAAGTTTTATTTTCTGACCGGCACAGAAAAGAAGAGAGGGTTTCCATGTCCGCTTTCAGCGCATAAGCTATAGGTGAAAAACCGCTTAATGGAGGAATCCTATGAGATCCTGTTTTAATAAATCCACCCCTTCTTTTGACGCCCTTCTGCAGGGGCGCCCTGACGCGGTCGCCGAGATCTGCGGCGCCCCGGACTTCCCCCGGCTCCGCGGGAAAGTCCGCTTCTATCAGACGTCCTGCGGCGTCCTTGTGGCCGCCGATATCGCCGGCCTTCCCACCGAGCCTCTGAAAGGGCAGAATGAGGGCAGCTGTCGTGAGCGCCGTTCTGCCGAGAGCTGCGGTACGCCCCGCTTTACCCGCACCGACCGCTGCGGACGGGAGCGCTACAGCTGCCAAGATCCCATGCCCCTCTTCGAGACGGGCGCCTCATGCGCCCCCTGCAGCCGGAAAGAGAGCCGTGACTTTCTCTCTTCTTGTGACAAAAACGACGACTGCCAAAGCCGAATCTTCGGTTTTCATATCCACGAGGGAGGCTGCTGCCGGGGAAACGAGAGCGATCCCTTCGCTGACACCCTCTCCCATTATAACCCGAACGGCTGCGAGCACCCCGCCCATGCCGGTGATCTGCCGCCGCTCTTCGGCAATAAGGGATGTGCCTTTTCGGCCTTTCTTACCGACCGCTTCACGGTGGAGGAAATTATCGGCCGGACAGTCGTCATCCACGACATGCCCGACGACTTCACCACCCAGCCTGCAGGCGGCTCCGGCAGCAAAATCGGCTGCGGCGTGATCTGCGACCCCAACCGCAGAAACTGCTGCACCCCCATGCACGATCGCCATGGCGAGAAAGAGCACAGCTCCAACTGCCCCAATGAGCGCGGCGAGGGCTGCAGTATGAATCGCAGCGGCTTCGGCGGAGACCGTGACGATGGCTGCGGCATGAATCGCGGCAGCTTCGGCGGAAACCGTGATGATGGCCGCGGCATGAATCGCGGCGGCTTCGGCGGAAATCGTGACGATGGCTGCGGCATGAATCGCGGCGGCTTCAGCGGAAACCGTGACGATAGCTGCAGCATGAATCGCGGCAGCTTCGGCGGAAATCGTGACGGTGGCTGCGGCATGAATCGCGGCAGCATGCGCCGTGGCTGCAAAGACTGACCGATCTTATCTATTTGAAAAGAAAGAGAAGAGGCCCATTTCCGGTTCTCTTCTCTTTTTTCTTCCCTATGTCCTCCCTTTTTTGTCCAATCTTATCTTATGTTGACTTTTCCCCGACGGTGTGCTACAATAAATCAGTTGCATTTTTGGCAAAATAAAACATAGAAGTGGAAAACCAAAATGAAAAAAATACGCAGCACGCTCGCGCTTCTTCTGGCGGCCTGCCTGCTTTTTCCTTTGCTCACCTCCTGTCGAAAAGAATCCTCCCCGATCACCTTTACCGAGCTCGGCATTCCCTATAAGGATCTCCCTCCCGAGGCACGCATCCCCTGGGATATGATTATCGAAGGGGATTTTCTTTACGTGGGCGCCGGAGATTACGGCCGCAACATTTCTCCCAAGCGAGCTCTTCGCTATTCGCTCTCGGGCAAAGCCTGGGAGGAGTGCGGCAGGGTTGCCGACGAACAGATCAACCGCTTTGTCTATCTCGGAGATACGCTGACCATTCCCGGCACCGACCCCACCGGCTCCTGGGAGACCGGCTGCTACTACCTCTTGGGAGAGGAGGGCTTTTATCCGGTCGAAACGATTCCCCATGGAGTACATAACTTCGACATGGTTCTCTATGATGGAATGATCTTCGCCGCTCTGGGAGTGGATACCGACACCTATCCGGTGGTCATGTCGGAAGACGGGGGAAAGAGCTTCGTCCCGCTCCCCATCCTGCGGGAAGGAAAAGAAGTGTCCCGGGAAAAGGAAGGGCTCTACAACCGAATCTACGACTTTTTTCTCTTTGAAGATGCGCTCTATCTCCTCTATTACAGCAACCTTTACCTTTTCCGACCGGAAAACGGCGGATACTTCGACTTTGTATCTTCCTGGGAGGACTGCTACCGTATTTCCTCCGAGACCTATGTACCGCTGATTTCCAAGTGCAGCTTTGCCGGCCGCTATTTTTTCACCACTGAGGAGCTCTATGTCTCTGAAGACGAAAACGGTTATCTCGGCAAGCCCGCGCCCCTTCTGCCTGGGGGCTATAAGCGAATTCACGACCTTTTGATCTTTGAAGAGAAGCTCTATCTGCTGGCGGTCGAAAAGGAGAAATCGGCCTTCCGCACCGTCGTCCTTGTCAGTGAGGACGGAGAAAGCTTTTCCGAAGTCCTTTCCTTTTCCTATTCCCTGCCCCCTATGAGCTTTACCCGCTCGGACGATGCCTTCTATTTCGGCATGGGAAGCATCAACGGCACAGACAGCAAAAACGGCATGGTTCTGAAAGTAACCGTGCCGTTTTGATTTAGGCGATATCAGTCAATCCCCAGCCGATGCTGCAGGCCGGCAATCCGTTCGGCCTCGCCGCCCTCCACACGGCGGGAGGTCTTTACCTGCGCCGCCGCGGCTTTTCGCCGCTCCCGCCGGAAGAGAATCGCAAACCAGCGGGCAATCTGACAGAAGGGATAAAGAACCGGCAGCTTTTTGAGCACCGGATACTGAAGCTTCAGACCGTCAAAGGGAAGAAAAATCTTGCCGAGGAGAAAGCGCTTTCGCCCCTTCTTCCCCACGTCGGCAGCCACAACCGCGTCGATACGGCCGTAAACGCCGCCCTGAAGGAGGTAACCCTCCATCTCGGCAGTCAGCTCATCCCCTTCGCCCCCCAAGAACCAGTAGGCGGCAAGCTTCTCTGCCTCGGCGTGAAAGACTGTCAGATTCTGCTCGATAAACAGCGCCTCGGCGGCCGGGCGGTCAAAAGGCATAAAGCGATCCATAATCAAGAGATCGATAAAGGGGCGCACCCCGCAGCCGCCGCCGCAGAAGTGTTTGGCGGTGTGGGCAAGGTTGTAGGCGTAAAAATACGCGCCAGTCATCTCGTATTCATAGCCGCCCTCCTCTTTGGGAGCGGCATTTTCCCAGGGGTCGCCCAGAGCCTTCGCGCGCACTTCGTGGTCGTCGATCAGATCAAAATGGAGCTCCACATGCAGATCACTGGGGGCAAAAAAGGAGATATCGTGAGAACCCTCCCCCTCCCGGCGATAGTTCAGCTGTCCGACAAGAAGCTCTGCCGCGCGCTCCCGCTCCTCCGGTTTTACCAAGATATCGATATCGCAGCTTGTCCTCAGCGCCGGATCGGGGTAGTAATCCCGCAGAACCGAGCCTTTGAGGGGCATGAAAGCGACTTTTTCCCGGCCGAACAGCTCACGCAGGGCCGCAAGCTCATATTTGATCCGCTCGTAACGGAAGACCGCCAGATAGGACTGCCGGGAAAATTTCCCGGCGATCTCTTTCTCGGTGAGAAGACCCGCCTCGGTCAGTGCCTCCCCCACGATATGGGCAAGATCGTGAGATTTGGCAAGGATATAAAGCTCCCGCTGACGCTCGGGCGTAAGCGACTCGCAGAGAGAGGACGAAAGCGGCCGCCCGAAGAGGCGCGCTCCGATCAGCCCCATCATACAGCCCGCCAGACTGGTTTCATCCTGCAGCATTCCGCTCTCCCCCTTTTCTGAACAAAATAGATTTCCGATCGGACGGCATCACCGGTCGGGCAGAATACGGTCAAAGACCGAAACCACCCGTCCCTCCCGGAAATAAACCCGGGGGATCCGCTCCCCCAAAGCGCAGAGCAGCTCGTAACCGATGGTGCCGCAGCGTTCGGCCAGCTCCTCCACCGGAACGCCCTCCCCGCCGAAGACCGTCACCATATCGCCGGCTGCCACATCGGGAAAGCCGGTCACATCAACCATGCACTGATCCATGCAGACCCGCCCGACAAGAGGAGCGAGCCCTCCCTTCAGCGCCACCGAAAGAAGCCCGTTTCCGCACCGCCGCCACAGTCCGTCGGCATAGCCCACCGGCAGGGTGGCGATCCGCCGCATCCCGTCCGCCCGGTAGGTACGCCCATAGCTCACCGTATCCCCGGGGCCGATCTCCTTCACGAGATCCACCACCGTCTTCAGTGCCAGCGCCGGCCGCAGCGGGGGACGCGCCGCCAGAGCGTCGGAGGGACGCAGGCCATAGAGCACGATGCCCGCCCGCACCATATCGAGGGCAGCCTCGGGATAATCGAAAATAGCGGCGGAATTGGCCGCATGGCGGAGGGGAAAAACGATCCCTTTCCGAGCAAGCGTCTCAGTGACATCCAAAAAAGCGGCAAGCTGCCCTTCGGTAAAGGCGCGCCCTCCCTCGCCCTCATCCGCCGAAGCAAAGTGGGTAAAAATTCCCTCCCCCATAAGACCGGGGAGAAGAAGCAGCTTTTCAATGGCGGTCACTGCCGCCTTCCTCGCCTCGACCCCTGCCACAGGAAATCCGATCCGCCCCATACCCGTATCGAGCTTGACATGAATCTTCACCGAACCATCGGCGTCAGAGGCAAAATGCGAGAGCGCTTCGGCATACTCTGCGGAAAAGACGCACTGGGAAAGGCTGTGCTTTGCCAGAAGCGGGGCACAGGCAGGGGGCGTATAGCCCAAAATCAGAAGCGGAAGTGATACTCTGGCCTGACGAATCTCCAGCGCCTCCTCGATGTTGGACACCGCCAGAAAATCCGCGCCCAGACTCTGATAGAGACGGGAGAGCGCCACCGCTCCGTGGCCGTAGGCGTTGGCTTTGACCACGCAACAGAGCTTCACCGAGGAAGACACTGCCTGCCGCACCAGATGATAATTGTTGATGAGAGCGTCAAGGCTTACCTCCGCCCATGCTCTCTCCTGCTTAAAATCCAACCGCATTCTACCTGCTCCCCCGCTTACTCCCCGCCTCAAAAAGTCGGTACCGACCTTAAAACTGACTGGTTTGATTGTAGCACAGTCAAAGCCAAAATGCAAGCCCCGGGTGAAAACCCGACGGGAAATACAACCGATAAATCTTCTCTTTTTCTCGACCTTTTTTCCGAAACAGTCCGTCTTCGGGAGGAACCCGGACAGAAGAAACCGGCGGCTCTTTGTCCGGCCTTCCGGAGAAGGAGCGATCGGCAAAAGCGTTTTTGTAGAAAGCAATCAGAAAACCGAAAGACACAAAGACATGGGAGAGGAAAAAACACAAAAAAAAATATAAAAGAGAGTCCGAGACA
>CAZGQH010000032.1:2934-9749 GCA_964527575.1 uncultured Lachnospiraceae bacterium | reverse complement strand
CATTCCTGCCGCTCCCCGCGGTGTGCCCCAGATTGAGGTCACCTTTGACATCGATGCCAACGGCATTGTGAATGTGACCGCAACCGACAAGGGCACCGGCAGAGAGCAGCACATCACCATCACCTCCTCCACCAACATGAGCAAGGAGGACATCGACCGTGCGGTGAAGGATGCCGAGAAGTATGCCGACGAGGACAGAAAGATCAAAGAGGCGGTGGAGATCAAGAACCGCGCCGAGAGCCTGATCTTCCAGTGCGAGAAGACGCTGGGCGAGATCGGCGACAAGCTTTCCGATTCCGAGAAGAGCGATGTGACTGCCGCGGCTGAAAAGCTGAAGGAGACTGTGAAGGGCGGCAATACCGACGCCATCAAGGCCGACACCGAAGCCCTTGAGCAGGCTTTCTACAAGCTGTCCGAGAAGCTCTATCAGCAGAGCGGCGCGGCTGGTCAGACCGGCGACGCGGGCTTTGATCCGAACGCTCAGGGCGGTGCCGGAAACGGCGGAGCCTACGATGCGGATTTCGAGGATAAGACCGGAAACTGAGTATAACAGACCGAAGGCGGTTTACCACCGCCTTCGTTTTGGGTTTACTTACCGATAACAGAGACGGGAAGAAAGGCATGAGTGAACATGGCAGAAACGAAACGGGATTATTATGAAGTTCTCGGGGTGTCGAAGGGCGCCAGCGAGGACGAGATCAAAAAGGCATACCGTTCCCTTGCCAAAAAATATCACCCCGATGTGAATCCGGGGAACAAGGATGCAGAACAGAAATTTAAGGAAGTCAACGAAGCCTATTCGGTGCTTTCCGACAGCGAAAAGCGGGCAAAATATGACCAGTATGGCCACGCGGCCTTCGATCCGGCAGCAGGGGGCGCTTACAGCGGTGGCTTTGGCGGCTTTGATATGGGGGGCTTCGGCGATATCTTCGAATCCTTCTTCGGAGGGGGCTTCTCTTCGGGCTCTTCCCGGCGGAACGGTCCTGCCCGGGGTGAGGATCTGGAGGCGAAGGTCTCAATCCGCTTTGAGGAAGCGGCCTTTGGCTGCAAAAAGGAGATCACTTACAACAAAATCGAGAAATGCGCCAAGTGCAACGGCAGCGGTGCCGCTGAGGGCAGCAAGGTAGAGACCTGCAGTACCTGCCGGGGCAGCGGTCAGGTGCGCACCACTCAGCGCACCATTCTCGGTATGATGCAGAGCACCGGCCCCTGTCCCACCTGCAACGGCAGCGGCAGGATCATCAAGAAGCCCTGCGATGCCTGCCGGGGCAACGGCAGCATCCGCACCCGCAAGAAACTGGAGGTGTCGATCCCCGCGGGCATCGACAACGGCCAGCGGATCGTGCTGCGCGGACAGGGCAACGAGGGGCGGCTTGGCGGCGGACCGGGCGACCTTTATGTGACGGTTGCCGTGGGGCGTCATGAGATCTTCACCCGGGATGGCATGAATCTCTACTGCGATGTGCCGGTCACCTTTGTGGAGGCGGCGCTGGGCGGCGAGATCACCGTGCCCACCTTACAGGGCAACACCAAGTTCAAGATTCCCGAGGGAACCCAGACCGGAACCCGCTTTACTCTTCGGGGCAAGGGAATCGGCAGTGTGAATTCCCGGGGCGTCGGTGACCTTCTCTTTACCGTTGTCGTGGAGACGCCTAAGAATCTCACCGAGGAGCAGAAGGAGCTTTTACGAAAGTTCTCCGGTCTCTGTGACGACACCAAATATGCCAAGCGGCAGAATTATTTCGATAAACTGAAGCAGATCTTCAAGAAACGGTAAAGGCGGTATAACGATGGATTGGTCACAGATAAAGGTGAAATGCCGGCATGACTGTCTCGATCGGGTGACGGCAATCATGAGCATGATCGATTCGGGACTGATGATCGAGGATTACTCGGACATCGAGGAGAACCTGATGCCGGTTTACGGCGAGCTGGTTGACGATGCGATCCTGACGGCCGACCGGGAGGTCTGTTATGTCAGCTTCTTTCTCCCCGAAGTAAAGGATATCGCCGATGCGCTGGCCTTTCTTCGGGAGCGCTTTGCGGCGGAGGGAATCGACTACGAGGTGAGTGTGCAGGGGGTCAACGAGGAGGACTGGGCCAACGCCTGGCGGAAGTACTACCGCCCCCTGAAGATCGGCGAACATCTGGTGGTGGTTCCCATGTGGGAGGACTACACCCCCGCCGAGGGGGAGGTCATCATCCGGATGGATCCCGGCATGGCCTTCGGCACCGGCACCCATGAGACCACGCGGCTCTGCGCCGCCATGCTGGAAAAGTACATACAGCCGGGGGACAACATCCTTGACATCGGAACCGGCAGCGGCATTCTGTCGCTTTTTGCGGCAAAGCTGGGCTGCTCCTATGCCGACGCCTTCGACATCGATCCGGTAGCGGTGCGGGTGGCGAACGAGAACGCCCTTGCCAATAATACCCCCAATGTCACCTGCGGGGTGTCCGACCTTCTGTCGGCGGTGGATCCGGACAAGCACTACCGGCTGGCCATGGCCAACATCGTGGCCGATATCCTCATCCGGATGGCGCCCGATATCCGGAGCCATCTTGCGAGTGGGGCGCACCTCATCTGCTCGGGTATCATTGAGGAACGGGCGGAGGATGTGGCTGCCGCTATGGCGGCCGGCGGTCTTTCGCTGGTGGATTCGGCGAGCGAGTCCGACTGGCGCGTGCTGGTCTTTGAGAACCGCTGACTCCCAGGGCGGCTTTATCACACGGATTTATCCTCCCCGGCGTTTATCGCCCGGGAGGATCTCTCTTTTTGCGCGGATGAAAAAATAAGTTGACAAAGACGGGCTTTTGTGATAGGATAAAACATATAGGAGGCGGAGCCTCCGAACGCGAAAGGCATGGAAAGAAAAGAATGAAAAAGCTTCTTCTGATGATCGCCCTTCTGGCACTGGTCTGTCTGGTTGCCGCCGCCTGCGGGAAGGATACACCCACGACCACCGGCGGTGCGTCTGACACGACGCCGGCCGGAACGAACGGTGACGATACGACGACCGAGGTTAAACCGCCCGTCACGACCAAGCCCTGGGGTCCGCTGATCCCGATGACAGGTCCGGATTCCTCAGCGGATCCTGACGAGCCTGAGGCACCCGATACGACTCTGCCGGATGAGCCGGATACGCCGAAAGACCCGGATAACCCGACTGATCCCGCCGATCCCGATCCGGTAGATCCTGAAACGCCGGACAATCCCGATCAACCTGACGATCCGCGGGACAATGAATCGGATTGGGGAGAGTTGAAGCCCATTCCGCCGGATAAAAAGTAAGCATTGACCGATTTCAAAAAAGGCCCTCACAAAACCTGTCTTTCAAAGAGCAGCAACCGTAGGTTGCTGCTCTTTGCGGTTGCGAAAAGCCGGATGACAGCGGTGTGAGGGTGGCTTGGGAGCGTGAAGGGAAGGGCCATCCTGCTTCTTTTGCGGGCAGACGGTTATTCCCGGAACGAAAAAAGACAATGTCAGTCTGCTTTCGCAAAGAGAGAAGGGCTTGACAAAAGGCGGAAAATCGGGTACACTATATTATGTGGTATTATAGCTAAAAAACAGGAAAAAGGGACGAATATATAGATGGCAAAGGCAAAACAGAGCAAAGCATACGACAATCGCAGCATTCAGCAGCTGAAGGGTGCCGACCGGGTCCGCAAGCGCCCCGGGGTAATCTTCGGTTCCGACGGTCTGGATGGCTGCGAGCATTCCTTTTTTGAGATTCTCTCCAACGCTGTGGACGAGGCGCGGGAGGGCTACGGCTCTCTCATCAACATCCGGGTGGAAAAGGACAGCACGCTGGAGGTCACCGACCGGGGACGGGGCGTCCCCCTCGACTACAACGAGAAGGAGGGACAGTGGAACTGGTACCTCATCTTCTGTGAGCTCTACGCCGGGGGCAAGTACAACAACAACTCTTCCTCCTCGGCCTACGAATATTCGCTGGGTTTGAACGGCCTCGGCGCCTGCGCGACCCAGTGCGCCTCGGAGTTTATGCAGGTCCGCTCCTGCGACGGCAGCACGGTCTATGAGATGGACTTCAAAAAGGGCGAGCCGGTGGGTGAGTTGAAGAAGCGTCCTGCCGCCCGGGGAGAGGCTTATTCGGGAACCACCATCCGCTGGCGTCCCGACCTTGAGGTCTTCAAGGAAATCCGCATTCCGAGAGAGCATTTTGTGGAGACCCTGAAGCGGCAGGCGGTGGTCAATGCGGGCATCCGCTTCCATCTCGCCTATGAAGAGACCGACGGCAGCCTTTCCGAAGAGGAATTTTACTACGAAAACGGAATCGAAGACCGGGTAGGGGAGCTGGCAGGGGAATCGCCTCTGACGGCCGCCAAGCTCTTCAAAACCGAGACCATGGGACGGGACCGCGCCGATTTAGAGGATTATAAGCTCAAAATCGAGCTCTCCTTCTGCTTCTCCAAGACCTCCCATGTGGTGGAATACTATCACAACTCCTCCTGGCTGGAGCACGGAGGCGCCCCCGATAAGGCTACCCGCAGTGCCTTTGTCTCGGGCTTTGACAAATATCTGAAGGCGGCGGGCAAATACAAGAAGAACGAGAGCAAGATCACCTTCAACGACATCGAGGAGTGTCTGGTGCTGGTGATCAACTCCTTCTCCACCCAGACCAGCTATGAGAACCAGACGAAAAAGGCCATCACCAACAAGTTCATTCAGGAGGCCATGACCGACTACATCAAGCAGGTTCTCGAGATCTATTTCGCCGAAAATCCGCTGGATGCCGAGAGCGCGGCCAATCAGGTGCTGGTGAACAAGCGCAGCCGGGAGACGGCGGAGGCCACCCGGCTGGACATCCGCAAGAAGCTGAACGGCACCATCGACATCGCCAACCGGGTGGAGAAGTTTGTCAACTGCCGCTCCAAGGATCCCGAGCGGCGGGAGCTCTATATCGTGGAGGGCGACTCGGCTCTCACCTCCTGCAAGCTGGGGCGGAGCGCCGAGTTTCAGGCCATTATCCCGGTGCGGGGCAAGACCCTGAACTGCCTGAAGAGCACCCACGACAAGATCTTTAAAAACGACATCATCACCGATCTTCTCCGGGTCATCGGCTGCGGGGCGGAGGTGAAGATCAAGTCGAAGGATTCGGATATTTCGGCCTTTGATCTCTCGGCGCTGCGCTGGAACAAGATCATCATCTGTACCGATGCCGACGAGGACGGCTTCCAGATCCGGGTGCTGGTGCTTACGATGTTTTACCGCTTGCTTCCCACCCTTCTGCGGGAGGGAAGGGTCTATATCGCCGAATCTCCCCTCTTTGAGATCACTACCAAGGACGACACCTATTTTGCCTACGATGAGCGGGAAAAGCAGGTCATTCTCAAGGAGCTGGAGGGAAAGAAGCAGAAATACACCCTGCAGCGCTCCAAGGGACTGGGTGAAAACGAGCCCGAAATGATGTGGAAGACCACCATGAACCCCGCCACCCGGCGCTTAATCCGGGTCTGCGAGGACGACGCCCAGAAGACGGCGGAGATGTTTGAGCTGATGCTGGGGGATAACTTAGAGGGGCGGAAGGACTTCATCGCCCGCAACGGTGCCCGCTATCTCTTTGAGGCCGACCTGTAAGTGAATGCCGGCGGTGCCTGTTTATCAAAGATCCTCTCTTTTTTCGTGAATTGCTGCGGCAGAGCCGTTATTCTTTTGCAGAAGGGGCTTCTGTAGAGAAGGCTCTGCCGCACTTTATTTTTGCCCTACAGGAGGCATCGCCATGCTGACCATCCTCTATGCGCGCCAGAGCCGGGAGCGGCGGGAAATCTTAGTAAAAAAGCTGACCGCTGCGGCAGAGAAGGGGGAAGAGGTCTTCCTCTTTGTACCGGAGCAGCAGGTCCTCGAGGCAGAGGACTTTGTCTCCCGCCTTCCCTTGGCGGCGGGAATCGAGGTGACCTCCTTCCGGCGGATCGCCAACAGCATTTTCCGCCGGTATGGGGGGCTTTGCTACCGCTATATCGGAAACGGCGCCAAGAAGATTGTGATGTGGCGGGCTCTCTCCTCGGTGCGGGAGGCGCTGAAGGAATATCAGTCGCTCTCATTGGACGATATGACCGTAATCCGGCATCTTCTCTCTACCGTGGAGGAGATGAAGATCTACAATGTGACTCCCTCCATGCTGGAAGAGGCCTCGGAGGAGGTGGAGGACGGGCGGCTGGCAGACAAGCTGTCGGATATTGCCCTGATTTTCGCTGCCTATTCCGCGGTTCTGCACGAAAAGCACGACGATGCCTCGGACGATATTGCCCGGGCGGCAAAGAAGCTTGCGGGGAAGGATTTCTTCGCGGGAAAAGCCGTCTTCTTTGATTCCTTTGACGGATTTACCCCTCAGCAGGAGCTGCTCCTTCGCGAGATTCTCTCCCAGGCGGAGGTGACGGTGACTCTCGGCTATGAGCGGGGGGACAGCCGCAGGTTCTTCGACAAGCTGCGGGAGACCGACCGCCGTCTGCGCCGGCTTGCCGAATCGCTCTCTCTGAAGATACGGGAGGAGCGGACCGTGAGCGGGTCGGGGGAAGGGGAGCTTGCCCTTTTTGCCTCCCGCTTCGGTCGGACGGAGCCCGAAAAGGTTTCGATGGCCCCGCTTTCCGGAAAGGAGGAGATCATCCTCCTTCGCTGCCCCGGTCCCTATGAGGAGGCGCGCTTTATTGCCGCTGATATCGCCCGCCGGGTGCGGGAGGGGGCGCGTTATCGGGACTTTGCTATCGTGGCCCGCAGCACCGACAGTTATCTCGGCATTCTGGACGCTGCCCTTGAGGGGGCGGGAATCCCCTATTTTCTCTCGGCGCGGAAGGAT
>CAZGQH010000032.1:0-2924 GCA_964527575.1 uncultured Lachnospiraceae bacterium | reverse complement strand
GCCAGGAACACGCTGCCGCTGGTGGTGTCGGCGCGGAAGGATGTCACCTCCATGACTGCCCTGCGGATGCTCTTTCTGGCGCTGGATATTCACGCCTACCACTGGCGGGAGGAGGATGTGATCGCCTATCTGCGCTGCGGTCTTACCGGTCTTTCCTACGAGGAGTGCGATCTTCTGGAGAGCTATGCCGGGGTCTGGCATATCGCCGGACGCCGCTGGTATGACGAGCTCGGCTGGCAGATGAATCCCCGGGGCTTCTCACCCGATTTTACCGAAGAGGATGCCGGGAAGCTTGCGCGTCTGAACGAGTTGCGGGAGCGTCTTGTCCGCCCGCTTTCCGCTCTTTTTGAATCCTTTGTTCCGGGAGCGACGGTGGCCTCCATGGCGGCGGCTTTGGTGAACTTTCTTCTTGCCTTAAAGATTCCCGAGCGCCTGAAGGCCGAGCGTGAGGCCGAAGCACTGTCCGGGCGGGAGGATGAGGAGGATTATGCGCTGCTCTACGACTGTCTGATCGATTCTCTCGATCAGCTGGTGGAGGTGGCAGGGGAGCTGCCGGTGACGGTGCGGGAGTTCTCTCAGCTCCTCCTGGCGCTGCTCGCGGAGGCGGATGTGGGCAGACTGCCCTCACGCACCGATGAAGTAACGGTGGGGAACGCCGACCTGCTTCGCAAGTCGGACAGCCGCTTTGTTTATATTCTGGGGCTTTCCGAAGGGGAATTTCCCGCCGCCGAGCACGAGAGCGGCTGCTTTGACCGGGAGGAAAAGGAGGCGCTTCTGGCAGTAGGCATCGAGACCTCCCCCGACGGGGAGCGCCGCTTTTCCGATGAGCGACTCTATTTCTACCGGGCGGTCACCGGCGCCCGGGACGGGGTGACGCTGACCTATTCCTACCGGAGCCGGGAGGGCGGGGAACAGTACCCCTCCTCCTTTTTAACCGACACCGCGGCGCTCTTTCCCGGGAAGGAAGTGAACGATTATAACGATCTTCCGGCCGAGCGGCTGCTCTACGGCCTGCCCGAGATTTTGGAGTACGCGGTGGAAAAGGGCTATCACCTGACCTTCCCCGAGGGGGCGGGGGTGGTGGAGGGGAAATATGCCCTCGACACGCCGCTGGACGCCTCGGCGGAGATTCTCTTGCCGAATGAGGCCGACGCCCTCTTCGGGTCAAAAATTCACCTTACCCAGTCGCGGGCCGACCGCTTTGTGAACTGCCGCTTCGCCTATCACTGCGCCTATTCGCTGAAGCTCTCCGAAGGGGCCAGCGGCAGCTTTGAGCGGGTGGACATCGGCAACTTTGTCCACCGGATTTTAGAGACCTTCTTCAGCCTCTCGAAAGACCGTCTGAAGACCATGGAGGATGACGAGGCCGGTGCCCTTCTTGAGAAGGTGGTGGCCGATTACATGGCTCCCTTGCAGCGGAGCAATCCCTCGAAGCGTTTTGCCAGCCTTGCGGCGCGGCTTTTCCGCACCACAAAGCTTTTGGTCTTCAATCTTTTGGAGGAGTTTCGGCATTCCGACTTCCTTCCTACCTTCTTCGAGCTGCCCATCACGGCAAGCGGTGAGGGGGGCGTGCGGGCGGAGGAGATCCCGGTGGGCGACGGCCTGTCGGTGATTATGACCGGCAAGATCGACCGGGTGGACAGCTTCCGGCAGGGAAAGGATGTCTATATCCGGGTTGTGGACTACAAAACCGGCTCCAAAAGCTTTTCGCTGGCCGATCTGGCGCTGGGACTCAACCTGCAGCTTCTGATCTATCTCTTCTCCCTTTCCTCCGGCAAGAACTCTTCTTTTAAGGACAAGCTGGGCTGCGAGGGGAAAATCCTTCCCGCCGGGGTGCTCTATTTCTCGCTGGGCGGAAAGTCGGCGGAGGCCGAGCGGCGCCCTGAGGGGGGAGAGGGCGCTTCCATGGAGAAAAAAATCCTCCGCAGCGGTATTCTTTTGAAGGATCAGGCGGTGCTGGAGGCCATGGAATCCGGCCTTGCGGGGCGCTTTCTCCCGGTGACCCTGTCGGCGGAGGGCACGCCCAAAGCCGGGGCGGCTACCACGCTGGAGACTCTGGAGGGCTTCGGCAGGCTGGCCGAGAAGGTGCAGGCCGCCATTGCCGCCATCGCCAAGGAGTTAAAGAAGGGGAGCGCCGAGGCAAGACCCCTGAAGCGGCCGGCGCAGAATCCCTGTGATTATTGCCGGATGAAGCCGATCTGCCGGGTGACCGGCAGGGAGGACGGACGGATGCCGTCCGGACGAGTACCGTCCGGACAGATGTCGCCCGAGTCGGCGGCTCTCGCACCGGTAACGCCCACATCAGCGGAGCCCGCGCCGGTAACGCCCGCGCCAGCGATGCCCACGCCAGCGATGCCCACGCCAGCGGCGGAAAATCTTTTGAAGGAGGACGATTCCTATGGCTGAGATCAAACTGACCCCCTCCCAGCGGGCGGCGGTGGAAGCGCCGATCATGGATCTCTTGGTGTCGGCCGCCGCCGGCTCGGGCAAGACGGCGGTTCTCTCCCAGCGGATCCTCCGTCTTCTGGCCGATCCTTCGGAGAGTGCCGACCTTTCGAGGATGCTGATTGTCACCTTTACGAAGGCCTCGGCCTCGGAGCTGCGCGTGCGTATCGCGGGGGCTTTGAAGAAGGAGCTGGCTTCTCTGCGGGAGCTTCCCGAGGAGGAGAAGGACGAGGCGGTCCACGCCCGCTATCAGCGGCTTGCCGGACAGCTTGAAAAGGTGGATTTCGCCGAGATCTCCACGATACACAGCTTCTGCTACTCGCTCATCAAGAAGCATTTCGCCGAACTGGGGCTTTCCGCCTCCCTGCGGATTGCCGACGAGGTGGAGAGCGAGCTTCTGATGATGCGCTGCATGGAAGAGACGGTGGATGCCCTCTATGAGGAGGACGACGCCTTTGCCCCCTTTGCCGAAAATCTGA
>CAZGQH010000031.1:0-9752 GCA_964527575.1 uncultured Lachnospiraceae bacterium | reverse complement strand
AGGACTACTGCCAGAACGGCATCGTCAGCCCCGACCGGATGATTCAGCCCGAGGCTTATGAGGCCAAGTATGTCATGCAGAGCGTGTGGTTCACGGCCAGCCTTGCCGAGCTGCTCGATCACAAGGTGAATATCTACAACGAGTTCAGCCACCGCAACCTTTCGGATTTCGTCATCCGCTATGAACTGGTCTGCGACGGCAAGACGCTGGATTCCGGCACCCTCTCGGTGGACTGCGCGCCCGGCAAGACCGTGACGGTGAATGTTCCTTATAAGATGCCGGCCACCCTCTCTCCCGACGGGGAATACTTCCTCAACTTCACGGTCTCGCTGAAGGAGGATACCCTCTGGGAGAAAGCCGGTTATGTCATCGCCTACGAGCAGATGAATATCCCTGCCGAAGTGGGTCATGTGCCCGGCAAGGAGATCACCGTGCTGCCCGCCCTGACCACCGAGGACAAAGACGGCAAGCTCACGGTGAACGGTCCCGACTTTACCGTCGTGTTTGACAAGGCGAGCGGTCAGATGCTCTCCTATACCTATAAGGGCAAGACTCTTCTTTCCTCCGGTCCCTCGGTGAACTTCAACCGGGGCACCATCTCCAACGACAACTATGAAAACTACAGCTGGACCAATGTAAAGCCCTCGGGCGCTAAGACCTTCAAAGTCACGGCCCGGGAGGGCGGGAAGGTTCTCGACATCGAAGTGGTGCAGAATCTCTCCTCCTCGGGCGGCTCCACCCAGTCCATGACCTACACGATCTACGGATCGGGCGAGGTGACGGTGACCTCCTCCCTCGCCATGGCTTCCTCCATGGGTGAAATGGCCAAGTACGGCAATATGATGACCCTGCCCGGCGAGTACGAGACGGTGGTTTACTACGGCGAAGGCGGCTGGGAAGGCTACAACGACCGCTCCCGGGGTTCGATTGTGGGTATCTACAACACCACGGTATCGGATATGTTCTATCCCTACTGCAATCCTCAGGATACCGGCAACCGCACCGGCGTGCGCTATATTGCCCTGACTTCGGACAAATCCGATACCGGCCTGTTGGTGGTGTCGGCGGCAACCTTTGAGGCTTCGGCACTGCATTATACGCCGGCAGAGCTCACCGCCGCCCGCAACCCCTACCAGCTGGACGGAAGCTCGTAATTCACCTACCTGAATATCGACTACGGCTCCCGGGGTGTGGGCAGCGGCTCCTGCGGACCTGCCACTCTGCCGCAGTACCGGCTCTACAACGACGGCCGGGATTACTCCTACACCTATACCATCGTTCCCTTTGCCAAGGGCACGGATGTGAATAGTCTCTCCAAGGTCTGGCGCGACGCGGAATCGATGGATAAAGAGGCTATCGACAAGGCGCTGATCGATGAGGTTGTCGCGCTGATCGACACCCTTCGCAAGAATCAGGGCAACCTGGCCAAGGCCAAGGCGGCCTATGAGGCACTGACCGAGGCGCAGAAGAGCCGGGTTACCAACTTCTCGCTGCTTGCGGCCGTGGAGGCGCAGGCCGGCAAGGATGTGACCTTTACCGACAAGTCGCCGAGCGGTCTTACCACCTCTGCCGGCGAGGGCGGCCTCCTCTATGAGGATAAGGGCTCGCCGAACGGCTGGGCCTACAGCGGCAGCTACGCCATCAACGACAAAAACAACCTTCTGAACAACGCCCTTTCGGGCAAGAGTCAGTTCACCATCGAGGCCTTTGCCCGGTTTGATACGCTGGCCACCGGCAATGTGATTCTGGCCAAGGGCAACACCCAGGTGTCGATCAAGATCGACGGAGCAAACGCCCTTGAATTCTACGTCTACGACGGCGGCTGGCGCTGCGTGACCGTGCCTCTCTCCCAGGCGGGCATCAAGGCAGGCGAGTGGTTCCATGTGGCCGCCCTGCGGGATTCTGTCGGTCTCAAGCTCTATGTCAACGGAAAGAAAGTGGGCGAGATGGCCTATACCGGCAATGTGAACAAGGCCGGGGAAGCACTGACTGTGGGCAAAGCCCTCGGACAGAGCTTCAAGCTGGACGGCGCTGTGGGTATGGTTCATATCTATAACCGCGCTCTGACGGCGGATGAGGTGGCCGCTCAGTACGCCGCCTATACCGGCGGCAGTGAGGCTCCCCTTACGGCAAAGGATGCGATCCTCTGGCTCGATATGAGCGACTACCAGCTGCGCTAAATAAAAAAGAAGCGGGAAGCCCCGTGGGGCGTCCCGCTTCCTTATGGCGTCAGGGGGGGACGGCGGCTGCCGCCCTCCGATGACAATAATCAATCAAAGTGAGAAAGAAACCATGGCAAAGAAACAGATTCTGAACATTATCAACTTTAT
Source organism: uncultured Lachnospiraceae bacterium (assembly GCA_964527575.1). Classification (GTDB taxonomy): domain Bacteria; phylum Bacillota; class Clostridia; order Oscillospirales; family CAG-272; genus RGIG1993. The sequence continues at coordinate 7,422 of CAZGQH010000031.1, read as the reverse complement.
CCGGGGCTGCGAGCCCCGCTGCGAGATGAACCTCTACGAGCCGGTAAAGGAGCAGATCGCGCTGCTTGCCCGCTACCGGCTCTCCGGCACTTTCCTTTTGCAGTATGACGCGCTGCTCGACCCGGCCTTTGTCTCTATGATGAAGAGTGAGGAGAACCGGCAGAATGAGCTGGGCGTCTGGCTGGAGATCGTGGAGCCCCTCTGTGAGGCGGCGGGGCTTCCCTGGCGGGGACGCTTCCCTTGGGACTGGCACGCCAATGTGGGCTTCTCGGTGGGCTATACCCCTGCCGAGCGGGAGCGGCTGGTGGACTTCCTTTTTGAGGGCTTTAAGGAGGTCTTCGGTTATTACCCCCGGGTAATGGGCTCCTGGATCATCGACGCCCATACCCTGAACTACGCGGCGGAGCGCTACGGGCTGGATGCCTCCTGCAACTGCAAGGATCAGTGGGGAACCGACGGCTACACCCTCTGGGGGGGCCTTCTACAACGGTGCCTATTACCCCTCCCGGAAAAACGTCTTTTCTCCGGCAGAAAAGAGAGAGTCTGCTATCCCGGTACCGGTCTTCCGGATGCTCGGCTCCGATCCGGTCTATCAGTACGACTTCGGTCTCGACCCCTCCTCCGAAGCGCCGGCCTATCAGGGGGTGGTGACCCTCGAGCCGGTCTACGCCGGAAAGAACGGCGGTGGCGGGGAGAAGGTCTGGGTAGACTGGTTTTTTGACAGTGTCTACAACGGCAAGTGCCTCTCCCACGCCTACACCCAGGCGGGGCAGGAGAATTCCTTCGGATGGCCGGCTATGAAGAAGGGACTGGAGATGCAGTTCGCCGCCTTCGAAGAGCTGCAGAAGAAGGGCGTGGTCATTGAGACGCTGGGCGAGAGCGGCCGCTGGTTTGCGGCCAATCATCCGGTGACCCCTGCTGCCGCCATGGTGTCGGAGAACGATTGGAAGGGGCTCGGCAAGCGCTCGGTCTGGTACAATTCCCGTTTTTACCGGGCCAATCTCTTCGCGGACGAAGAGGGACTCCGCCTGCGGGATCTCACACTGTTTGATGAAAACTACCCTGAGCGCTATCTCGACGCGGTCTGCAAGAGTGCGGTTCTGCAGTTCGACAACCTGCCGGTGATCGACGGCAACCGCTTCAGCGGGGGCGGCGTCCGGGCAGGGGGCTACCTTCTGGCGGACGGGGAGCTTTTCCTGCCGGAAGCCATGGAGACCGAGGAACTGGGCGAAGAGAGCCTGAAGGTGACCCTGACCGACAAGGCAGGGAAGGTTATCATGGTTTTGTTTGAGGAGAAAAGACTGACTCTTACGCGGCCGGACGGCGGGGCGCTGACCCTTTCGATCCGCTTCCGGCCGGGCAGCGGTCCCGCCGTTACCGGTGACGAAAAGGGGCTATCCCTCTCTTATCGTGGCTATTCCTATCGCCTCGGGACAAATTCCGCTCCGCGGATTTCCGACGGGGTGATTCTCCTGCCCGCGGCGGAGGGGAAGATTGTCCTCTCGCGCTGAAATCGGTGCAGAAAACGCTGAAAAAGAAATTTTATGAAAATTTTTTCACCGGCACTCTTCTCGGAAAGAGAAGGGTGCCGGTCTTCTGCGTGGGAAGAAAAGGGTAAAAAATCTTCTGATATTTATGCGTTTATGAGTGCATAAATGGTTTTCTATGCAGAAAAGGACGAGTTCTGTGAAAAAAAGTTCAAATATTCATGCAATTCTCTTGACAAAGCGGAAAGAGAATGATAGAATTACGGCAGAGTTCCGAATGGGGGAGAGTTTATACTTTTTTGCGGTTCGGAACGGTATATTTTACCCCGAAAATCGGGGATGGACATCTTTTTTGCGATGATTTGAGCGCCGCAAAAGAGGTGAGAAAGTGAGGATATCATGAAAAAGTTTCTTGCGATTCTTCTCAGCGCGGCCACGCTTTTCCTGCTGGTTGCTTCCCTCGCTGCTTGCGGCAGCGGAAAATCCAAGGTAAAGGTCTTTACCGAGTATGAGCTTACTGCCGAAGAGTATGCTTTTGCTATTGCCAAGAGCAATACCGATCTGAAAGAGGCAGCCAATGCTCTTCTGGCCGAGCTGAAGGAGAACGGCGAGCTCGATAAGATCATCAATTCCTTCTTTGACGGTTCTGCCACCTTTACCTACACGAATCCGGTGAGCTCGATTCCCTCCGGTTCCGATAAGGACAACTATCTGGTGGTTGCTACCAATGCGTATTTCCCTCCCTTTGAGTATTACGAGGGCAACAAGCTGACCGGTGTGGATATGAAGATTGCCTCCCTGCTGGCAGAGAAGCTGAACAAGACCCTCTACATCGCCGATATGGAGTTTGACTCGATCATCTCTTCGGTTCAGAACGGTGAGAGCGACATCGGCATGGCCGGTATGACGGTCAATCCGACCCGTCTTGAGTCGGTGGATTTCACCACTCCCTACTATGAGTCGGCGCAGGTGCTGGTGGTCCGCGAGGACGACAAGGTTTTTGCGGACTGCAAGTCGGCGGATGACATCGTGAAGGTTCTCGGTGAGCAGAACGACAAGTTCATCGTGGGCACGCAGAACGGTACCACCGGGTATATGTATTCGGCGGGCGACGAGGGCTTCGGCTACGACGGATTTAAGAATCTGAAGACAAATTCCTATACCACCGGTGCGCTGGCCATCCTTGACCTTGCCAACGGCAAGATCGACGCGGTCATCCTCGACAAGCAGCCTGCGATTATGATCGCCGAAAGCACCAACAAGTAAGCCGATGCAGGGCTGGAATACTTTCTGGGAGCAGATGGTCGATAAAGAGGGCTATCGGCTCGTCCTGCAGGGTCTCCGCACCACCGCGATTATCGCGGTGGTGGGTCTCTTTATCGGCTTTGTCATCGGCTGCGTGCTGGCTACCTTCAAGCTTCTTCCCGGAAAAAGCCTGTGGGCTAGGATTCCCGGCAGGATCACCGATATCTATGTGGCCATCTTCCGGGGCACGCCGATGGTGGTGCAGCTTCTTCTTCTGCACTTCGTCATTTTCCCCGCCCTTGGCGTGGATATCCCCGCCGTGGCCGAGGCGGTTTTGGCCTTCGGTATGAACAGCGGCGCCTATGTGTCGGAGATCATGCGGGGCGGTATCCTGTCGGTGGATAAGGGACAGACCGAGGCAGGCCGTGCCATGGGCTTCGGCTACGGCAAGACCATGCTGAAGATCGTACTGCCCCAGGCGGTGAAAAATGTAATCCCTACCCTGGGCAACGAATTTGTGGCGCTCATCAAGGAGACCTCGGTGGTGAGCTTTATCGCCGTGGTCGATCTGACAAAGGCCTTTCAGGCCATCGGCAACAGCACCTACGAATATATTATCCCCTATCTCATGCTGGCGGTCATCTATCTTGTAATCGTTTTGGCTATTACAGGACTTGTAAAGCTAGCCGAAAGGAGGTTGCGCGCCGGTGATCGAAATTAAGAATGTCTATAAAAATTTCGGAAAGCTGAAGGTCCTGAAAGCAGTCTCCCTCACCATTCAGAAGGGGGAGAAGGTGGCCATCATCGGCCCCTCGGGCAGCGGTAAGTCCACTCTTCTGCGCTGCATGAACCTTCTCGAGGAACCCACCTACGGCGAGGTCTGGCTGGACGGCCAGCTGGTGACGCCGGTGGATCCCTATCTTCACCCTGATCTGATCGCGGCCAGCAGAACTTATGCGAAGCTCATGGCGGAAAACGAAGGAGCTGCCCCGGAAGAGATTCAGGCGAAGATCCGCCGGGAGGACCTTCTGAAAAAGCATGAGGGCGCTTCCTTTTCCCGCCTGACCAAGGAGATCTATAAGAAAAATTTTGTCAACATCAACCTGGCCCGCCGTAAGATGGGCATGGTTTTCCAGAATGTCAACCTCTTCAACAACATGAATGTTCTGAACAACCTGATTGCCGCGCCGGTGAGTCTGAAGATCAAGACCAAGGAAGAGGCCACCGAAACCGCGCTCCGTCTGCTCGATCGCATCGGGCTTAAGGATAAGGTGAACGAATACCCCTCCAAGCTTTCGGGCGGCCAGCGACAGCGGATCGCCATTGTGCGCTCGCTCTGCATGGGACCGGAGTATATGCTCTTCGACGAGCCGACCAGCGCTCTTGACCCCGAGATGGTGGGCGAGGTGCTGCAGCTCATGAAGGAGCTGGCGGATGACGGCATGACCATGGCCATTGTCACTCACGAGATGGGTTTTGCCCGGGAAGTGGCGACCCGCGTGGTCTTCATGGACGACGGAAGAATTGCCGAGGAGGGAACACCCGAGGAAATCTTCGGTTCGCCCAAGAATGAGCGGCTGAAGGACTTCCTTTCGAAGGTTCTCTGACCGGTCTTATAAGCAGGAAAATCCATAACAAGAAATCCCGCCCGAGGGCAATAAGTCCTCGGGGCGGGATTTTTCTTTTGCTTTGTCAAGCGACCTTTTCCGTCGGGCGCATTCCGTCAGGTCTTCGGTGCTCACGATCGGACAGACGGTTCGGATATGTCCTTGTCAGCGGTATTTTCGTCAGGATGTACAACCTCCGGCCTGGCTGAAAGTCCGAGCAATTTGTCGATTCGATCGGCCAGAAAATCCACGCCTTTGTGGATTCGTGCAAGCTTGAATAGGCCGATCCGACATATGCTGAAGAGCGACCAGACGAGATAGAGGAAAAGGGTGGTGAGGAGCACGGCCAGCGTCATTCTGCCTGCGGGGAGAGCCGCATAGTCGGCGTAGCGACCAGCCAGCCAGTTGCTCCAGACCATACCGCCCACATGAAAGAGAAAGACCCCGAAGCTCGCCTTCCCAAAGAGGGTGATAATCGCCGTCGGAATCCGGCGGCGGATCGGGATGCCGGCGAAGAAGACGAGAAGAGAAAGTGCCATGATGACCATAAGGGGGGAGGTGTAGCTGATGAAGCCGTCTAAAAAGTTATACAGGACGGAGGATTCTTCGATGCTGCCGTTCTTCACCAGTATTTCGGCACGGATTTTCAGTCCCCAGGCTGCCAGTGCCGACAGAAAAAAGACCGGCAGAGTGATATACCATTTTCGCAGGCGGGGCAGGCCGTGAAGACGGAAATAGGCACCGAAGAGGTAGAGCACCATCAGCCACATGGCGCTGTAACCGCCCCCTAAAACAAAGAGATCTCGTCCGGCTATCATGGGGAGAATCGAGGTGATGACGAAGAGGAAGATGCAGGTGAGAAGGTGCTGCCTTTTGGTCAGGGCGGTCAATCCCTTATTCAGCAGGGGCAGAAAGGCGAAGAGAAGCACATAGGCGTTGAAATACCAGTACTCCTTGTTAGTCAGCGGGAAAAAGGCTACCAGCCAATCGGCCTTCGTCACCGTGATTGAGGGGATGAAGAGGGCACAGAAGGCGGTGGTGGTGAAGGTGAAGAAAAATACCTCCAGCCAGAGATAGACCACCCGGCGGAAACGGAAGCCGTTTTTCGCATTGGCATAGCCCGAGATAAGGGCATAGCAGTTGACCGAGCAATAGCCCACCGTCTCCAATAACCAGGCGATTTTGTAGTTGACCGAGAGAAGGGGACAGTTGGCATAGACACCGCCGCGGCCGAGAACATGCAGCAGTACGATGAGAAACATGGAGACCATGCGGAAGAGCTCGATGCCGGGATTTCGGCCGCCGGGCTTGGCAGAGGGCACGGAGAATTCGGTCAGGGGCTGCTGCATTGTGGTCATAGGCGGTACCTCTCTTTTTCAATAACTATGAGTATTTATGCGAATTATGAAATTTTTTTGCTTGTCGGCACTTTTTCCTATTTTATCACGATATGCACTTGGAGTCAAGTTATTAGTCATATTACTTTTTATCCTTATTCTGTAAAACCGGCTTTCAGGATAAATCGGGAAAAAGCGGGTCCTTATCCGGCAGAAGATGCGGAAAAGAGTCAAAAAGCACACCGAAGATTTCTCCGGTGTGCTTTTTGTATTTCAATGAAAGAAGCAGAGTGGTAGAGAGATATTGTTATTCCGTCGATTATAGGGGGATCCGATCGGCGTCATCCGGGCGATTTTCCGGTAAATTTACGGAGGAAATAACCGGTTATATTCCGATCAAGGAACGGGAGGGGTTACGGGAAAAAACGTTTTTTCAGGCGGCGGTTGATTGCCGCGAGGCAGAAAAGGAATCCGGCAAAGAGAAAAAACCAAAGACTGAAGATAATGGGAATGAGAGAAGGAAAGATATCGCCGATCATGGCGATCATAACGCCGTCTGAAAAGTACCAGGAGTCTTCGGCAAAAAAGATCCTGTGAAAGGCGTTGAAGGCGCTTCGGAAGTTGACGGCGGCAGCAAGCGCGACGATCAGAAGAAGGGCAGCCAGCACCGCCAGCGTGATATAGGGGATCTTTCGGCAGTTTTGGTAGTAGCTCTTCTTATGCCGGAAAAATCCGACCGCACCGGCGACGGTGAAAAGCAGGCCGGCAAGGATGAGCAGAAGTCCCCCGCCGAAAACCCGGCGCACGTCCTTCATATGGGAATACTCGTCCGGGCGGAAGATTTCGAGGTGTTCTCCCTCGATTGTGATGTTGAGATCCTCTTCCCGATAGAGGCAGTAGGCCATGGTGTGCTCCATCAGGGAAAGAAGCTCCTCCTCGCTTAAGGAGGCGATATAGTCCGCTGCCGCCGGGTCGGAGAGAAGGCGCGCCTGCCGCTGTACCAGGGTCAGGGTGTCGTTTTCTTCAAACTGCTGTCTGTAAAAGGCGGGGGTGAGGGCGGGGAGCAGGATCGACAGAGCTCCCTGCAGAATAAAGACGCCGAGGGTGAAGAGAACAGTCAACAGCCGTCCTGCCGTTTTGGCAATGCCTTTTTGTTTTCCTGTCACGGGGTACCTCCCTTTGGAACGATCCATCGCCGGACAGCGTGCAGTCTTGTGAAAGCCTGTCACGGCAACAGTGGTTTTGGTATACCAAGGACACAATCACTATAGCACACAATCGGAAAGAATGCAAGAGAAAGTATGTTGAAAAAATGCCGGCCGTCCTTTGCCGGCAACGGTTGGCCGGGCTCTTGCGGAAGGAGCGGGGAAAGAGGCGTCTTTTCGGGTAAAACATGCCGGCGGAATCGGCGTTTCGGATCGAAAAAGCTGTTGACGGAGGCAGTTTTCTGTGTTATAATAATTTATCTATAGCCATTCATAGGGAAGGGGTGCTGCCGTGGTTATTTTGGGAATCGATCCGGGTCTTGCCATCGTGGGATACGGGGTGATCGAGTACAAAAACGGCCGCTTTCGCACCCTGGCCTACGGCGCCATCACCACACCCGCCCACACGCCGGTGGAGAAGCGGCTGGCGCTGATCTTCCGCTATCTGAATGCCCTGATTAAGAAGTACAAGCCTGACGAAATGGCGGTGGAGGAGCTCTTCTTTACCAACAACATCACTACCGGCATTGTGGTGGCCGAG
>CAZGQH010000030.1:0-9838 GCA_964527575.1 uncultured Lachnospiraceae bacterium | reverse complement strand
GGGTCCGGCGTGACCGGATCAAAGACCCGGGGCAGGGCATAGCGGGCCGAGGTCAGCGTCGCCTTGGCGCCATCCACCTTCTCCTGCGTGCGGGAAGCGTCGGCCAGGAGGGTCTTTGCCGCAGCCAGCGCGTCGGCAAATGCCTTGACGCTCTCCTCGGTATAGCCCTTGGTGTCAAGCTCGCCGTAATCCTTCACCAGCTGCTTCAGGGAAGCGTCGGACATGCCGGTCACCACAACCGAGGCTGAAACGGTATAGGGCGTTCCCTCCAGAAGTCCGTTCAGTCCGAAGGAACCGGGCTGCGTCAGCTTGTCGGCGGGCAGCGCATCCCAGCGCACGGCCGCCTCGCAGGAGGTGCCGTTGGAGAAGCGCACCGTCAGCTTGTCGGGCAGACCCTTTCCTGCCTCTACCTTAATCGTGTAGGAAGTAAGGCCTGTGGGAGTCTTGGGCGAATAGCTCCCCTTCAAAGCATCAAGCTTTTCGGCAAGGGAAGAAGCAAGACGGTCGATATCGCTCTGAGAGGAAGCACTCTTTATACCGGCAAGTGCTGCCTGATAGGCGGTCTCGGCAGCGGCATAGGCTGTCTCGTTATAATCGAAACGGCTGAGCATTTCAAAGGAGCCGATGGCGGAGTTCAGAACCGAAAGATCGAACTCGCTCTCGCTCTTGTCGGCAAAGAAGATAATTTCCGACATACCGATAACCGAGGGATCACCGTAGTTTTCGGTGAGATCAAACTTGATCTTACGAGCTTCAATCGCTCCGAAGGAGATGAAGTCGGTGGCACCCTGGGCAGGAAGTGCACCCGCCTTGGCGAGGGTGTACTCGTCTACCTTGATCCAGTCGCCCTCGCCCGGGTTTGCCTTGTCGGTATAGTAAACCGTCATTTTCTTCACGCCCCGGTCGGTCTCATTCTCCTGATTGTGATTCCAGATCAGGGCATTGGTCACACGGGACACCTTGCCGAGATCGAAGATCAGCCAGCCGGTGGTCTGTCCCTCCAGGGTATGCCACATGGTGGTGCCGTTCCAAGGGTTGTCGTGGGTGCTGTAGAGAATATTGGCGCTGTTGATGGTAAGTCCCGACTTGTCGATCAGATTGCGGGAATGCGCCCAGCCCAAGCTCTCGGCCTGGCTCCACATGGAGGAGGCCTGCACCCCGACCGAGGGCACCTCGGCATAGAGACCGGCGGAAACAATCCGGAGGGTCAAGGACACCTCGCATCCGCTCTGGCTCTTTCCCTTGACGGTAATCGTGCCGGTCTTTGTCAGATCAAGATCCTTCGTCTCCCAAGTGATGGTCTCCCGGACAAGACCGCCCTTTTTGGTGACGAAGAGGGCGTCGGCAGGAAGATTCAGCTCTCCGCCCACGGTATAGGACTGGACGGCGAACTTATCCCGCAGGGAGTAGGCGACATCCGCAGCGGAGGAATCCGCAGCGTTCAGCACCACTTCGGAGAGCGAGAGCACGCCTGTTCCCTCCAGAGCAATCACCAGATAGCGACCCTCCGCGCCCTCAAAATCGAGGGTATAGCAGTTTTCGGTGACGCTGCCGTCGGTGAGTTTTTTCTTTGCCACATACTCGCCCTTGTCAAGCTTGGCATAGGTAGCGGCCCGGCCGGGGTCTTCGTTAAGCAGGAAGGCGTAAGTCTTATCGAGGACAGCCTTCGGCATATCCGAGCTGACATGGACAAAAAGCTTGCCGACCTTCTCGCGGTAGCCGATATCTCCCATCCAGAAGGAAGCCGAACTCGGGGTCTTGTTGGCGGTCTCATGGGAGAAGAGATAGTCGGTGTAGCCGTCCACCACCCGGTCGGCCACCGCGTTGCCGTCTGCACCGCTTGCCGAGGTGACCTTGTGGAAGAGAAGGTTTTCATGGAAATCGTAGTCCGAGATATAGCGATCGGGCAGCTTTTCCACATCCGCCATCTTCTGATAGCCCTCGCCGATGTCGGAGAGCAGCTTGGTGTATTTCGGGATCAGTACGCCCTTCTGGTTGGGGGAGACATTCAGAATGAAGACGGTATCCGATTCCCGGAACTTGTTCACATTCTGATTCAGCACCCAATCGGCGTCCTTGAAGGTCTCGGTGTTGTACTTGGTGCACCAGAACCAGTGGCTGGTGGGGGTATTGCAGGAGATGTTCACCCCGTCAAACCAATCAGGCACATTCTGGCCGGCGGCGCTTTCAAACATGGCCACCTGACTGCGAACCGAGTTTGCCTCGCAGGAGATGTTGATAACCAGGCAGTTGGGCTGATAAGTATGGACTAAATTGACAATCTCTTCATAGGGGAGCGGGTTGTAGTTGGGACCGCCCCAATAGGCGTTCCAGGCGTCGAAAATGATGAAAGGAATCTCGCCGTAATTCGTCATCAGCTCCCGCAGCTGCGCCTTGATGAATTCCACATCGTTGGGCGTGCAGCTCTGAGAGGTAATCTGATGCTTGATATCGAGCATCGAGAAATAAAGCCCCGGCTTGATGCCCTCCTCCCGGCAGGCGTCGGTAAAGAGCTTGACAATATCCTCCTTGTAGGTCGCACTGCCGATGTCATAATCGGTGTACTTACTGTCCCAGATATTGAAGCCGTCGTGATGCTTGGTCGTGAGCACGGCAAAGCGCATACCGGCGCTTTTGGCCGCCTTGGCCCATTCCCGGCAGTCGATGTCCGAGGGATTCCAGGAGGCGGGATTGAAGGTAGAAGCGCGATTTTCACCCGCCCAGTCGCCGCCGATGTCGGCAAACTCATAGGTCGAGCTGTTGAAGTGCAGGAACATGCCGAAACGCAGGTCGAGAAAATCCCGCAGAAGCTCGGCGGTGTGCTCATACTCCAGAACCGCCGGATCTTCCTCGATAACCGTCACCGGAATGGTGTCGGTAAACTCGCCCTTGGTCACTTGGATGGTGGTCTTGCCGGGCTTCACACCGAAGACCTCGCCACCCTCTACCGTGGCAATGGCGGTGTTCTCACTCGTCCAGACTTCGGCATCACTTCCCGCGTTGATCTTGCGAGTGGTGAGCTTGAAGCTGCCTCCCACACGGACGGTCAGGCTTTCACGGGTGATGTGAATACCGTCGAATTTGTAATCGTTTTTGGCATTGGCGGCAAAAACCCCTCCCAGCGAGGCCACGCCCGCAAAGAGAAGTACTGCGGTCAGTGCCGTCAGCAGAAGGACCAGCGTCCGATGCTTTCTAAAAAGACCAGTCATAGAATTATCCCCTTTCCTTTATTCGGTCTCTGAGCTTACTCTATCACGCCGGCCGCATTTTATCAAGTAGATATGAAAAAATCGAAAGATTCAGGATAAAATATAAAAATATTATAACTATTGACAAAAAAACACCTTTCGGTTATACTGGTTATAACCGAAAAAAGGAGGAAAAAAGAATGGAAAAGAACGCCTTGGGAGTTTTGGACGGACGGGTCTTTTTCGGGGAGGACAACTTTGTCATTTGGGACTGCCAGACCGACGGCAGCGGAATTTTCGACGGAAAATACCACTTTCACGATTTCTATGAGCTCTCCTTTCTCTACGACGGGGAGGGCCGCTACGGGGTCAACGGCTCCGCCTTCCCCGCCGGCCGGGGCTTTCTGCTCCTCACCACCCCCTCCGACTATCATCTTCTTGCCACCAACCCCGGCAGCCGGCTTTGCTACTACAATGTGATCTTCCGGGAAAACCTTCTCGACAAGAGCCTTACCGACCGGCTCTACCACACTGCCGTTCCCCTCTGCCTCACCCTCTCCGGAGAGGATTATTCTTCTTTTCTGACCGATTTCACCCGGCTCTACCGAGACTACGGAACCTTTGCCCGAAATCCCGGCGGCCTTGCCGAGCTCCTTGTCAAAAACGGAATCGAGGGGATTTGCCTCCGCTTTCTCGCCGCGCTCTCGGCGGTGGAAGGCGAGAGGGCCTATCCCGAAAAAAGCGAGGACGCGGTGATCCGCATGGCACTTCTCTTTATCCGGGAGAACTACCGCTCTCCCCTGCCCCTTTCCCGGGTGGCCGAGGCGGTGGGGCTCTCCCCGGGCTATTTCTCTTCCTATTTTACAAGGGTGATGAAGATCGGCTTTTCGGAATACCTCCTGCGCTTCCGGCTGACGGTGGCCGCCGGCTATGTGGCCTCCAGCGATCTGCCCCTGAAGGCGATCGCTTCACTCAACGGCTTTCGCTCGCTGAACTATTTCTCCTCCGCCTTTTCGGCCTACTTCGGCCTCTCTCCCCGGGAGTATCGCCGCCGCAACGCCGCCCGATCGTAAAAGAGAAGAATCAGGGGGCGCTGCCCCCTACCCCGCAAGCTTTTGAAAAAGCTTGACCAAAACTTCCGGGAAAGAAAAAAGGGGGCCGGGGACTGTCTATCAAAAAAAGAACGATCGAAAGGAGGGTCATCGGCGGAGGATCGGGACTTTTCCTCCACCGGAGTGGGAAAAGGAATGCAGGGACAGGGGTAGATACCGCCGGCTGTTCTCCGCCATGTCAGGCCGAAGTAATATCCTTTATTTTTCTAAAAACCTTACATAGGAATATTTAGATATAATAAAGACAGATAATCTTGATATACCACCGGTCGGATTTTTCCCCGAGAGAATGCCCTGAAAGCATTCTCTCGGGGATTTTTTTCACTTGGAAAAGGGATCTTCTGAAAATATTGCATAACGAAGAAGTTCTTTGATCTTGAATTTTGACAAAATACTTGCAATCTAATAAAAAGTTAATTATAATATATTTGAATAGGTGAAAATGTCAGATTTCTTCCGAATGGAAAGAACACTTGACAGACCCGACTGCACTTCTAAATTTTTTGATGTCAACACACCGCAGAAAAGGTGGGGCAGAGGGTACTTTTCCCGGCTTTTCTTCGCGGTGTGAGAACATATTGTCATTGACAGAAAATATTACGTAAGGAGGAAGAACTACAATGACAAGGAAAAACACAAAGCGCGCCCTTGCTGCAAGCCTCTTGTCGCTGCTTCTCTGCTGTGCGATGCTGGTCGGCACCACCTTCGCCTGGTTCACCGATTCGGTGAAGAGCGGGGACAACAAAATTATCGCCGGCAGTCTGAAGGCCGATCTGATTCATGTGGTTGACGGCGAGGATATCTCTCTCAAGGACAACCCGGAGCATCTCATCTTCGACTATGACAAATGGGAGCCGGGCTATACCGTGATGGAGACCCTCAAGGTGGCGAACAAGGGAGACCTTGCCTTCAAGTTCCGTCTGGATGCGTCGGCTTCCGGCGCAACGGCCGGTCCGGAGGGAGAAAAGCTGGCCGATGTGATCGATGTCTATGTCTATGAGGGCGAGGGTGACCCCGCGGACACCGGCTCCTTTACGGAAATGACCGAGGAAAACGGCTGGCGGAATGCGGGAAGCCTGTCTTCTCTCATGGCGGATACCGACGGCATGGCCTACGGTGTACTGCTTCCTGCCGGTGCGACATCAGAGAACGGCGAGCCGGTCGGCTCGGTTTCGATGACGGTGGCGCTGCACATGCAGGAGAGCGCCGGCAACGGCTATCAGGGTCTGTCCCTCGGCAATCTGAGCTTTACGCTCAGCGCCGCCCAGTATACCTACGAGAGCGACGCCTTCGGCAATCAGTATGATGTCGATGCGGAATATCCGGAGATTTACCCGGTTTATCCGAATGGCATAACCGACGAAAGCTTTGTAACGAACAATGCCGTGGCGGTGGATGGCGACAACAACTATTACACAACCTTTACCGAAGCATTGAGCGCGGGCGGCACCATCTATCTCAAAGAAAATGCGGATGTCCCGCAGTATGCCACGCATCCCAATGTGACAAAGGATCTTGTCATTTATGCAAACGGCGCAACCTTCAACAATGATATTTCGATCGGTACCTATGCGGCGCCCGAAAATAACGAAACCAATGTTACCATTTATAATGCGAAAAACCTGACGGTTTGGGGACAACCCACCGGTCGCGGCAACACTTGGAATGTGACGATGATCGGCTGCGAAAACAGTGGGCGTGGTCTGCTGATGTATCGTTATAACGAGACTTCCACCGATAAAATCAATTTCACGGCGAAAAACTGCAAAACAGACGGATATACCGACTCGATCGTTCACACCTCGGCTGACGGTTCCATCACCATCACCGACTGCGAATTTTCGAACAACTGCGCTCCGGTGAATATTGCACACAAGCAGTCCGGCGAAATGAGCATTTCGGTTGAGAACTGCACCTTCCGTGCCTGCGGCAAGATAAATCCGGAAGACGATTATTTCGCTCCGGCCCGCTTTGTCGAAAACAGCACCGAGGGCAGCATGACTGTTCTTCTGAAAAACAACACCTTCGTGGACACGATAGGAACCAACGGGGATATTCTGTTGGGAGACTATCGCACGGGAAAATCCTCTCAGGCATTTACGGCAGTCATTGAAACGAAAAATCCGGTCATGGTGAAATCGTCCGCAGAAAGCCCCTATTCCTTTGCGGGCGGTACGATCGCAGTCCCGGAAGCCGGATAAAAACGAGGCTGCGAAAACCTTTTTCTTAAATCATAATCCCATCTGAACCGCAAAAACCTGCAGACAAAAAGCGTTCATGCCCTGGTATATGCCATGGCGTGAACGCTTTTTATTTGCAAACTGGACCTTCGCAAACTGCGAAACTCCTCATAATTCACTTTTTTCTGATCTTTTCCGCCGCCTGACGGTAGGCGGGAATCGCGCCGTAGTAGGCAGTACTGGCGGCGGCAAAGCGATTGGCAAAGGCAAGAGCCTCCTCTAGAACCGCCTCCGAAAGTCCGGCAAGATTTTCGGGGGTGACCCCCGCCTCGGAAAGGCAAAAGAGAAAGGCTCCGATAAAGCCGTCTCCTGCTCCGGTGGTATCCACCGTCTCTGCCAAGACCCCGGGAACCGACCGGGAAATCAACTCTCCGTCGCTCTTTTTCAGATAAGCCGACGCGCCCCTCTTTCCTTTGGTAAAGAGGATAAGGCGCACCCGGCCGGCAAAGAGCGCCGGCAGTGCCTCGTCGACCTTCTCCTTTCCGGTGAGGAAGAGGAGTTCTTCGTCCGAAATTTTCAGAATGTCGGATTCGGGAAGAAACTCCCAGACCGCCCGATAGAGCGCCTCCTTCTCCTTCCAGAGGGGAAAGCGCAGGTTGGGATCAAAGCTGATGAGCGCACCTGCCTCTTTGGCCTTGGCAATCGCCGCCCGGTGCGCCTTTTTCATGGGGAAATCCCCCAGAGAAACGCTGCAGAAATGCAGGGCAAAGGCGTCCGCAAAGAGGGCGGAATTGATATCTGCCGGCGAGAAAAGCATATCCGCCGAAGGGTTCCGGTAGAAGGAAAAGGAGCGCTCCCCGCCCTTTCCCAGACTGACAAAGGCCAGCGCCGTGTTGGCCCGGTCGGTAAAGACAATCCCGGAGGTGTCTACCCCCGCTGCAGAAAGCTCCCCGGCGATGCGGCGGCCGAAGCCGTCCTCACCCAGTGCGGTGAGAAGGGCTGCCCTGCCGCCAAGAGCCGCAAAGGCAGCAGAGACATTGGCAGGGGCTCCCCCCAACTTGGGGGAGAAAGCGGTCACCTCGGAAAATTCACAGCCCGCCCGGTCGGGGATAAAGTCAATGAGCGCCTCCCCGATGGCGAGAAGCTTTCTGTTCATACGGTTCCCTCCTTTTTATTCGACGTGACAGGGTATGCCTCAGCCCTTGCGGGACCAGGTGGTGCCCGCCGGGGTATCGGTGAGCAAGATGCCCCGCTCAGAAAGCGCATTCCGGATGGCGTCGGCCTCGGCAAAATTCTTCGCCTTCTTGGCCGCCGCCCGCTTGGCGATCAGCTCCTCGATTTCGGCGGCCTCGGGATCGCCGGCGTGACTGTCGACCGTGGCATCCGGGGAAGCTGCCGCCTGTGCCGCAGCTCTTTTATCTGCGGCCCGTTTTTCCGCCGCCTTTTCGCAGAGAGAGAGCGCCAGAACCGAGTCTAAAAGCGCCACGGCGGCAAGCTTGGTATTGCCGTTTTCCTTCTCCTTCAGGATGTTGTAAAGAAGCGTAATGCCCATGGCGGTGTTCAGATCGTTCCCCACGGCGCGAAGCATCTCCGCCCGGTACTTTTCCACAACCGCCTCGTTGACCTCTCCCTCGGGGACAAGGGCCGCCAGCCTTGCGATCAGCTTGTTGTAGGCCGAGGCCGCGTTGTCAAGACCCTCAAAAGAGAAGGTCAGGGGCTTGCGGTAATGGGACTCCAGACAGAAATAGCGATAGGCCAAGGGATCATAGCCCTTTTTCTCAAGAAGCGAGACCGTGAGGAACTCCCCCTTCGACTTGCTCATCTTGCCGCTCTCATCGTTCAGATGATGGACATGGAACCAATGATCACACCACTTATGACCGAGATAGGCCTCGCTCTGGGCGATCTCGTTGGTGTGGTGAGGAAAGATGTTGTCCACGCCGCCGCAGTGAAGATCGAGATAGTCCCCCAAGCACTTCATCGAGATTGAGGAGCACTCGATATGCCAGCCGGGATAGCCCACACCCCAGGGAGAGTTCCACTTGAGCTCCTGCTCGTCAAACTTCGACTTGGTAAACCAGAGAACAAAATCGCTCTTGTTCCGCTTGTTGCCGTCTGCCTCCACATCCTCCCGGACGCCCACCTTCAGATCCTCGGCGGCGTGGCCGGTCAGGGCATAGTAATCGGCCACCTTCGAGGTATCGAAGTAGATATTTCCCCCGGCCGGATAGGCATAGCCTTTCTCCAAAAGCCCCTCTACCGTGGCGATGAAGTCGCCGATGCAGTCGGTGGCGGGCACCACCCGGTCAGGCCGCCGGATATTGAGCTTTTCGCAGTCGGCAAAGAAGGCATTTTCATAGAAGGCGGCGATTTCCATCACACTCTTGTGTTCCCGCTTTGCCCCCTTCATCATTTTGTCCTCGCCGGTATCGGCGTCGCTGGTGAGATGCCCCACGTCGGTGATGTTCATCACCCGATCCACCCCGTACCCCTCAAAGCGGAGAAACCGCTCGAGAACGTCTTCCATCATATAGGTGCGCAGGTTGCCGATATGGGCAAAGTGATAGACGGTGGGACCGCAGGTATACATCCGCACGGTCTTTTTGTCCCGGGGCTCGAAAGGATCCACCGACTTGGTAAGCGTATTATAAAGCTTCATTTTTTCTACCTTTTCTTTTTCTGTTGTGGATTTGTTTTCGCAAAAAAGCATCGCCGGTTCTTTCGGCCTTTATGCCAGCCGTTAGGCCGAATCGGCAGCCTCTTTTGCGCCTGCACCAGCGGCAACAGTGGTGTCAGCAGTACCGGCACCGGCCTCTTTTGCGCCCGCGCCAGCGGTATCAGTTGCGTCAGCAGTACCGGCACCGGCACCTTTCGTGCCCGCGCCAGCGGCGGCGGCCTTTTCTAACTTCTCGATGCGGGCGCTCATCCGGCAGAGCTCCTGGGAGACCGGATCGGGGATGTGTACCTGATCGAGCTCACAGGTGCGGACATTGCCGATCTTCACCACCCGGGCGGGGATGCCCACAGCGGTGGAATCGGCGGGAACGGCATCCAGCACCACGGCGCCGGCGGCGATCTTCGACCGATCCCCCACTTTGAAGGGACCCAGCACCTTGGCACCCGCCCCCACCATCACCTCATTGCCCAAGGTGGGGTGACGCTTGCCGGAATGCTTGCCGGTCCCTCCCAAGGTCACGCCCTGATAGATGGTGCAGTTGTCGCCGATCTCGGCGGTCTCGCCGATGACCACGCCGGTTCCGTGATCGATAAAGAGTCCCTTTCCGATCTTCGCCCCGGGGTGAATCTCGATGCCGGTGACCGACTTCACAAGCTGGCTGATGGCCCGTGCAGTCACCTT
>CAZGQH010000029.1:0-10021 GCA_964527575.1 uncultured Lachnospiraceae bacterium | reverse complement strand
ATAACCCGCCAAACTGAAGACAAAGGCCGCCTCCCGCTGGCTTTCCCGGCCGCCCCGGCGAAGGGAGGGAATCAGAGCCGACACCGGATAAGCAAGCATGGGAAGAAGTGCCAGAAAGACAAAGGAGAGGATCAGGGAGAGAAGGTCGGGAAAGACCCCCTCCGCCCCGAACCAGAGTATGACAAGCAGCGCACCGATCAGAACCGGCGGAACCGAGAGCACCCGAATGATTTTGGCAAGAACCAACAGAGCACCGGGAAGCTTCTTTTTCTCCCCCGCCGCAAGAAGTTGTTCATTCCGCATCCCGCTTATTCCCCCAGAAGAAGAGTGCCACCGTGCCGGGGCCGGTGTGACAGCCAATGGTGGGACCCACATTGTAGAGCTCCACCCGTCCGGAAAGCTTCGGGAAGGTGGACTCCACCAGCGCGGCCACCGCTTTGGCATCCTCCAGACAGGCCGAATGGGAGATGTAGCACTTGCCGTCGTAATCGACCCCGCCGGCAGCACATTTCTTCATTTTAGCAACGATCTCTTCCTTGACCCGGCTCTTTCCCCGGATTTTGTAGCGGGGGGTGAGATGCCCGCCCTCGTCCATATCGAGAAGAGGACAGATGCGAAGCACCGTGCCGAACCAGCCCGCCACACGGGAAAGACGGCCGCCCTTGACATAGAAAGTCAGATCGGTTGAGAAAAACCAGTGGTTGAGCTCCAGCTTATGGCGGTTCAGCCAGTCGTTCAGAAGGTCAATCGTCATACCGCCATCCCGCTTGTCGGCAGCGGTCATGACAAGAAGTCCGTAACCGGCAGAAGCAGCCAGCGAATCCACCACATAGATCTTGCGGTCCGGATATTTGGTCAGAAGATCGCTCCGCGCCACATTGGCGGCATTGTAGGCGCCCGAAAGCCCGGAGGAGAAAGAAATATGAAGAACATCCTTGCCCGCCTCCAAAAAAGGAGTGAAAAAGGCCACGAATTCATCGGCATTGACCTGCGAGGTCTTAGGCTCCGCCCCCTCGACCAGCGCCTGATAGAAGGCACTGGGTGAGAGAGAGGTAAAAAGATCGTCCTCATAGGCCTTGTTGTCGAGATAATAATGAAAGGGTACATAAGGAATTCCCCTCTCCTTCAGCTTGTCGGTAGTCAGATCGACGGTAGAGCAGCAAGTGATTACGTATTCTGCCATAGCATAAATTCCTTTCCTGAATCATCTTTTTTTATATAATGTGAGATTTGGTAGAAAAACAAAGGGTTCCTAGGAACGAGCAAAACCGCCATCGAATCAAGTCCCATCGGCAGCGAAAAAAACAAGCAGGACAGCAGAGAGAGAGAGAGGAAGTGAGCCCGTACCGATAAACCGGTACAGCCGTTCTTCTGCCGCAAAAAATCAAACCGCAATCGAATGTATTCCGTCGGTTTTGATCTTGGACGGTTTCACAAGCCGGCCGACAAAGAATCCCTTGGACGCCGTCCTTTCCCCGGACTTTCCTTTTCCCGAGGCAACCTTTTCCCCGAGGCAGCCTTCCCTCAAGGCAGTTCTTTACTCGAGGCAGTTCTTCCCTCAAGGCAGCGCTTCCCTCGAAGCAGCCTTTCCTCAAGGCAGTCCTTCCCTCGAGGCAGCGCTTCCCTCAAGGCAGTCCTTCCCCCGGAGCAGTCCTCCCCCTGGAGCAGTCCTCCCCTCGAGGCAGTTCTATTGTATAGTTTTGACGAAAAAAAAGCCACCTATTTGTTTCTTCCCTCGCTCTAAAAAGCAAAAACAAAAAAAGAGAGCCGAAAAAATCGACTCTCGGATTTGTAGAGTTTGCGAAAACCCGCTTGCCAAGCGGTTATTTGTCGCCTGACGGCCGCCGGTGGATCATAAAGGGCAACGGAATAATAATCTGCGCCGGAATCCCGATCAGGTAAAGCATCCAGAGATTCTGCGTCAGAAAGGAGAGGTGCAGGGACAGCAGAATCCCCCACATGAGCACCGAAATATAAAGAATGTTCTTTTTGCGCTGACCCCAGATCGAATTGAAAACCAGCAGCACGATGAAAGAAACCGGGATGGCATAAATGAAGATCAGCCAAAAGGGAGAGGCCACAATGGCGGTAATCACAAAAACAAGAAGCGCCAGCGTCCACACGCCCAAAAAGGACAAAAGCGTAATCACACCGCGATTGGACAGCTGCTTTTTTCGCTTTTTCGGTGCTCCTTCGGGTTTATCAAAAAATTCTTCGACCGTTTCTGCCAAAAGCTCCTCCTCCGAGTGCTCTTTGAGCAGATAATCCACCGTGACGCCGAAGATATCTGCCAGCATCAAAAGAACATAGGCATCCGGAACCGCCTCTGCCCGCTCCCAGCGGGAGACCGCCTTATCGGAATAACAGAGCTTTTCGCCCAGCTCAAACTGCGTCAGGTGAGCCTTGGTGCGAAGCACGGCGATATTCTGTGCTACAATCCGCTTCAGATCTTCCTGCATCCACATTCCTCCTGTTCTGCCCGATCGGCGGTATTTTGTTTTCCTTTTCTAAATGAGTATACCATATTCTTATTTGAATTTCAAGTCTATTTTTATCGGGAAGCCGAGAAAAGGATCCCCAAACGGAAAAAGGCTTTTCTCAGCAGAGGAGGGATTTCCTTTTTGTTTTTTTCTTTCACAAAACCGAAGCGCCCTCTCCGCCTCTTTCGGTCGGAGCCTATGATCCCGTGCCTTTCGCCGACACCGCCCCTTTTTCTACGATCAACAATTCCTTACCCCAAGCAGCCTGACCGTTTATCGCTCTCGGAGCCGTTTCTTATCTACTCATGAAAGGACCTTTTTCATCCCTGTGCAAATCAAAAGGGACAGAGACAAACAATTCTGTTTGTCTCTGTCCCCGAAGTACAGTGAAAATGCGACTCGATTCTCAATCACTCAGCGGAAAAAGGTTCCACCACAAACATCGAGGTGACCTTTTCCAGCGACAAAGTAAAGCTGGTAGCACCGTCTTTGACTGTCGTTTCAAGATCCGTCTTGGCTCCGGTCATCGGATCCCACAGTTCCAATTTATCGAACTCGCCCCGCAAGGTGACGGTGGTCTCCACTTTGTTATCCGAGGAGTTGGCGAAGAAGTATACCTCCCGATCCTCCACGACCTTGTGGATATAGGTGAGAAGGCCGTTCCGAACCGTGACCGATTCGATCTCCACGTCGTACTGATCGACCGCCTTCTCCATGATTGCCTTCACCTGATTGATTCCCGCCACATGGTAGACCTTGCCGCCGGCCTCATTGGTCTTCTCCACCGACTGGGATGCACCGGTCTTGGGATCCACACCGAACATTTCGGTGATGAGCTTCACCACCTCGTCATGCTCGTCGGCATTGGTGGCGAGATAGGGCAGCGAGCCCACCGAGATCACCACACCGCCGGCCTTGTAGAAGTCATAGATCTTCTGCAGGTTGGAGAGGCTGATCACGCGGATCGAGGGCAGGATCATCACCTTGTAATCCTCGAAGTTGACCTTGTTGTCTAGGTGCAGGGTATTTCCCTTCACCGAAACCTTTTCGTCCAGCACCGAGGGATGCAGGTAAGTGTAGTCGAGACGAAGCGACTCGGACAGAAGTGCTGTCAGCGCAATATAGTTGCTGTCCGCAGCGGCGCCGTAACCTTTGTTGAAGGTATAGTCATACTCCAGGGTGTCGATGGGATAGAGCACGGCGATGTCCGCCACATGGCGTCCGCCCTGAAGCATCACAGCAAGGCGCGAGACATAATCGTTATAAATCGGAAGCTCGGCGGCATACTTCTCGTTGCGCCAGGAGAGCTCCGGCGGATAAACCACATTGTTTACGCCGTCATACCAGACCGCGTGGGGCACGATGACATTGATGCCCTTGGCATAGAGGTCCATCGCGCACTTGTAGAGGTGAGAGACCGGCATGCTGGCGCCCATCGCGCCGTAGGTCTCGCTGCCCACCAGTGCCTTGTCCCAGTTGTAGGCAGAGGAAGAGATAATCTTGTAGTAATCCTCGGTCATGCCGTAGCGGTCGATCACATCCACCGTGGGCACAGACTGATACTTGAAGCAGTACATCAGATCGCCCTCCAGCGGAACCGGGTTGTCGGTATCCTCAAAGAGCATGTGACCCATGAGATCGATGCCGTGCTTCTCGCACCAGTCGTTGACCTGACCGATGTAGTGCTTGGCAAACATCTCGGTGCGCACCGCGTTGAGGCGGTCGCGGGCCTCGGTGGTCTTATCGCCGATGTCATACCACATGGCGGCATAATAGAGAACCGGATTGATGTCCTCACCAAACATGTCGACAAAGACCTCGTTGAAATCGTCGGTCCACATACGGGCTCCCTGCACGCCGTAGGCGGTCAGGCCGCCTGCCGGCCAGAAGGAGGGCTCGTCGTAGAAGGCCGAGGTAATGGTGCCGTTGTCAAAATACTTCTTAAAGCGCTTATAATACTCTTCGTAAGTAATCTCGATAAAGCCGGCAACCGCCTCCTCCGAGAGGTATTCCATACCGATGCAACCCTCGCTCACGCAGACAAAAGCCATCAGCTTCCAGTTTTCGCCGGTAACGGGATATTCCAGATAGGAGCCTTTGTAGTCGGAATTGTCCTCTTCAAAGAAGACCGGTGTGTCGCCGTTGTAGACTTCCATCTCATAGATCGAAGCCTCGCCGCCGTTGGTGGTATTGATATAAAGACGAATGGCGTCCGTGGTGACCGGAGCAGTAAAGACAATCTCCTTGCCCCCCTCGCCGATCGTCGTACCGGAAGCGCAGTCCTTCCAGGTATTTCCCTCGCGATACTGAACCTTATAAGAAGTAATACGGTTCAGCGCCTCATAGATCTTCACGCGGTCGACAGTAACTTCGCGGCCGTACTCCACCGACAGCCACTGACTGCCCGAAGTTCCCTTCCCCGCGTTCCAACGGGTGGAACGGCTGCCGTCAAAAGCCATGGACGCAGCATAGCCACTGTCGAAATCGCTGGAGGAGAAGTAGCCGATGTCCGACTCGTTCTTGGGGTCGCTCGTCACAAAGCCGGGCTTTTCCAGCTCCTTGCCGTCGGCATAGAGCCCCACCTCGGTGAGGGAGACGCTGTCGCCGTTTACCGTGCGGAAATAGATGCGGACATACTGCTTTTCAATGGGGGCAAACTGCAGATCCATGCCCTTATCGGTGATGCCGCCGTCACCCATGGCAACCGTCACCCATTTTTCCGCGTCGGTATCCCAGTACTGGATCTCGACCTTTTTCACCCGCTGAAGCTCTTTATCGGCCGCCTCAAAGAGCTTGACCTGATCGAGCTTCACGGCCTTGCCGTAGTTAATGAGAATGTATGCCCCACTGCCCGAATGCTCTTTGGCATTCCAGCGGGTGTTCTTATTGCCGTCAAAGGCCTTGTCAACCTCATAGCCGGCCTGCAGCGAGTAAACACTGGAGGCCATGATACCCACCGGCTGATCGGCCGCCACGAACTCGGGCAGCTTGACAAGATGTGCCTTGTCGGAGATGTCGATCATCTCGTTGGTCGCGGTATTGAAGGCCACAGCGCCCATAAAGGTGCCCTGAGGGATCTTCAGAAAGATCTTACCGTCCTTATTGACATAGGTGGCCTCCGACATATCCAGCCGCTTGGCAGTCAGATCGGGATACTTTTCGGCAAAAAGGCCGCCGGCCGTATAGCTGGGGAAGCCGTCTTCATCGTACAGCGAGAACTTCATGCCCAGCTTGGAGCCCTCATCGAGAGCTGCTTCGTAGAGCTCGAAATACTTGTCGGACAAATAGCCGTCCTGCCAATAAGGCAAAATGCCGAAGCCGCTGTAGCCGCTCTTTTCGTAAGACTCCCGGACGATCTCCCGCACGCGTTCGGTGGTCATCTCCTCGAGAGTCGTGTTCCAGAACCAGAGAGGCTTGGTACTCATATCTGCCGCCGGATCCTCAAAGGAAGGATAGAGAAGATCCTCCTTGGGCTCGACGGTCACAGGATTGTTGCCCGTAGTTGTCACCTCGCTCGAATCGGTAGAATCGTTTGAAATTGCGCTCGATGTGTCGGGCGGATCGTTTTTGCAGGAAACAAGCATTGTAACCAGCAAAAGCGCCGCTACCGTTAAAAGAAAGAGCTTTTTCATGGCGAAATCTCCTTGTTTGATTTTTATAATTCCATTATACATCGCGAAAGCGAAGCAATACAAGATTCTTTTTTGCCGTAAATACTACGATTATTGCCCTTTGTTTCCGGAGAACTGAAAGGAGTTCCGGCGGTACCGCGTGGGCGTAGTTCCGGTCATTTCCGAAAAGAGCTTGGTAAACCGCGTAGCGTTCGTAAACCCGGTCATATCGGCAATCTCGTTGATCCGGTAATCGGTGCTGAGAAGAAGCTCCTTGGCACGGTTGATGCGGGTGATCTGAACATAGCGATAAGGTGAGACTCCCATAAACTTTTTAAAAAGCCGGATGAAGTAAAATTTCGAGAGGTGAACCAGCTCGGCCAGCCCGTCAATCGTGATTTCCTTGGACAGGTTATCCTCAATATAGCGGCAGGCAGTGCTGACGGCATCCCGGCCCGGTTCGGGCTCACTCCCTCCCCCAAAGCGGGAATTGACGAGAAGCAGAAGAATAGAGGCAATCAGCTCGGTGATCCGCGCCCCCTTGGAGTAGTTGCTGGCCTCGGGCACAAGGGCGTGAAGCTCCTCGAAATAGCGGTTCATGCGCAGCTTCTCGTTTACCTCCACCACCGAAAGATCATCGGACAGCGCAGAGGCGTAAGCCTCCATGGAGGAACCATCAAAATGAATCCAGTGGAAGCACCAGGGCTCGTTCGAAACCGTGCGGTATTCGTGAAAACGGCGGCAGTCGAGAAGCACCGCATCCCCCGCCGTGAGGTGCCGCATCCGCTCGGCTGTACGCACCGTTCCGCCGCCGGAAAGTGTATAGAGCAATAAATACACAGGTTTGCTGTCGCGGACGGTATAATAGTCCCGACCTGCTTCAAAATATCCCGCCTCGTAGAGACAGAAGGGGAAGGCGTTTACCGGTGAGTCAACCGTCAGTACCTTCATGTAGGATCGATCCGAAAGATCCAGTCTGTAGTCCAACATAATTTCAATACCCCTGATTTCAAGCGCGTTTGCACCTTTTCTTGCTCTTTTAGTTTAACACAGTTTTCCCGGTCTGTCAATTCCCTAAAAACAAATTCTAAAGCTTTTTTGCAAAAAGACATGGTAAAAAAAGCACAACTTTCCGCTCTTGTCAAATATTTTCCTTGATTTTACCTTTTATAAAATTACAGATCTTCCAAAAAGCGGAACAGTGCAATATTTGACTAAAAACCCAGCTCAGGAAAAATTACGCTCAATAACCAGAAAGGCAAGCTCCGGCGTGACAAAATCAAAGGCTGTAATCCCTACAAATCCGGAATGCTCCTTCAGATAGTCCTCCGCCAGCGGATTGACATATTCGGCGATCTCCGGAATCTTTGGAATTCCAAAAAGGCCCGCCTTGTAGCCGCTGGTGTTGTTGAGGTAATAGGTGTTCGGGTCGGGAAGTGAGGCTTGGAAGAAAGCCTCCACCGCCCGCCACTTGGCAGCCCCGTCGGTGACATTATAATAGTCCTGCACCTTTAATGCCTCACTTCCCGAGTGGATGGTAAAGGTCTGATTGTCCGCCCAGCCGGACGCCGCCGGGAAGCCGCAGACTCCGGAAGCCGAAAACCGGCGGATCAGAACGATCTTTCCCCGCACTTCCCCCAAAGTGGGAATCGAGGCTTTGGTATACCATCGCTCGGGAGAGGCGGCCACATAGCGTTTGAAGATTGCCTCAAAAGAATCGTTCTCTCCCTTGGGATCATACTCCTCTTTGACACACAGAATCAGCGTTTCGCCGGGATTTCTCTCCAAAAAGAGATAACAGTCGGCCAGCACCTCGTCAAAAGTCAGGTTCTGAGAAACCATGCCGTGATAGATAGCAAAAGCATTGTCCACCCGTCGGCAGCGGATGTCGAGATAGCGCACCCCTGCTGCCAGCTGCTCAGCCACCGAGAGGGTCTGGCAGACCGCGCTGCCTGCCAAGGGCTCCACCCGAGCGCAGCTCTCGTGGCTGCCCGGAATCGAGAGGGTGGAGAGTTTCGTCTCGTCCGGCAGAACACTCATCCAGTTCTCCGCCGTGTAGGTGACCGGCGCGACAGTCTCCGGTACAGAAGTAACCGGTACTTCAACAGTCGTAGTCTCCGGCGGCTCTACCGTTGTGGTCACCGTAGGATCGGCAACTGTCGTATCATCCGTAGGATCGGCGGTCGTCGTATCGTCCCCAGGATCGGCGGTCGTCGTGTCGTCCGCAGGACCGGCAGCCGTCGTGTCGTCCGCAGGATCGGCAGTTGTCGTGTCATCCGCAGGACCGGCAGCCGTCGTGTCATCCGCAGGACCGGCAGCCGTCGTGTCATCCGTAAGAGGCGCTTCGGTGGTGAACTGTCCGCCGGAAATCGTCGTTTCGCCATCGGGCGGGGGCAGCGTGGTTTCCTCCGCCCGGCCGCAGGCGGCCGTCGCCGCAAGGACGAAAAGACAGAGAAACAAAAGAACAAAAGAACGCAAAGACTTCATAAACAGTACTCCTTGGAAAAACTCCTCCGCAGCCGGAAAAGCGGCGCGGAAGAACGATCATCAGCCGACAAAAAGCCGGCAGGTCGGAATGTAACAAAAAATCCGTACACACAGGAGTGTACGGATCATGGAGCTGCTACCCGGATTCGAACCGGGGACCTCGTCCTTACCAAGGACGCGCTCTACCAACTGAGCCATAGCAGCATCGCAAGCTTGCCTTGCTATTATAGCAAAAGCGTGAATCCTTGTCAAGTCCAAAATGCAAAAAAACTTAATTTTTATAAAAAAACTTTTCGGAAAAACAAGCCGAAAAAGGCGCCTCCCCTGCCCGTCTGAAAAAACGGAAAGAGAGACGCTTTTTGATATTGAGACTTTTTTGATCGGGCTAAAAGGCCACACTGCCCTCAGAGCTCGGGAATAAAGCAGTCAAAGGGCTTCAGCTTAAAGGCATTCTGCACATGCAGGCGATCGATGCGCGCCTTTTTCTCCTCGTCCTCACAGATGCCCGTACGGATATAACGGTCGAGCAGCGCATAGGTAAATCCCAAATTGTCTTCATCGGTGCGGCCGCAGAGTCCGTCGGAGGGCACCTTTGTGACCAATTTCTCGGGAAGTCCCAGCACACGGCCCACGGCCACCACCTCGGCCACAGTCAGATGACCGAGAGGTCCGAAATCCCCTGCGTCATCCCCGTAACGGGTGGAATAGCCCACCCAGTTTTCCGAAAGGTTGCAGGTATTGGCTACTCTGCCGTTTCTGCTCTGCGAAATGGCATAGAGAGTCGCCATGCGGAGCCGGGGCGGCAGATTCGTCAGGGTCTGGGAAGTCAGCGACAGCTCTTCCGGCAGCGCAGACAAAAGCCCTTCATAAGCCGCCCGGATGTTCACCACATGGGACTCGATCCCGAGATGCGCCACCAGCGTCTCGGCGCAGTCGATATCGCTCTGCTCTCCGTTGGGCATCAGAACGCCGATCACCCGCTCTCTTCCCAAAGCCTCGACGCAAAGAGCCGCCACCACCGAACTGTCCTTGCCTCCTGATATGCCGATTACCGCATTACAGCCCTTTCCGTTCTCCTCAAACCAGCGACGGATCCATTCCACGGCTTCGTTTTTGATCTTTTCCGCATCAAACATCTTCTTCCCCCATCCTTCGGCCGTTTTTCCGGCCGATACCCTATTTGAAAAACTTTCCATAATAGTATAACATTTTCTATTCGGCATTATAGCATAAAGGCCGCTAAAATGCAAGTCCTCTTCCCTCTTCTTCCCTTTTTCAGTTTTTTTCTCTTTTTTTAAAAAAAGAGCTTGACAAAGCTCTGTCGGTATGCTATAATCACTCTTGCCGTTGAGACAACGGCTTCGCTGAAGAACGAGAAACTTGAAAACACGCTGGTGTGGCTCAATGGCAGAGCAGCTGATTTGTAATCAGCAGGTTGATGGT
>CAZGQH010000028.1:0-10024 GCA_964527575.1 uncultured Lachnospiraceae bacterium | reverse complement strand
TCGTGCCGTCGAGCGGGCACAGGCTCCAATATCGGTTACCCGGCGTGAGGTCGGCATTATAAAGATCTGGAACCGCTCTTCGCCTCTCTGGGCTTGCGCGTTTTGCTTCTTGTGGGTTCTCTGTCCGCATCGGAGAAGCGGAGGGTCTATGAGGCGGCCGCCCTCGGAACGGTCGATCTTGTGGTGGGAACCCACGCCCTTCTCTCCGATTCGCTGGCCTTTCGCCGGCCGGCCCTCATGATTACCGACGAGCAGCACCGCTTCGGGCTGCGGCAGCGGGGAAAGCTGGCCGAGAAGGGGGAGAACCTCCACGTGCTGGTCATGAGCGCTACTCCCATTCCCCGCACGCTGGCGCTGGTGCTTTACGGCGATCTGGACATTTCGACGGTTGACCTTCTGCCCCCCAACCGGCAGAAAATTTCTACCTTTTTGGTGGACGAGTCCTACCGCGCCCGCTTAAACGGCTTTATTGCCAAGCAGGCGAAGGAGGGACGGCAGGTCTATATCGTCTGTCCCGCCATCGAGGAGACCGAGGAGGATGCGGACGAGGCGGGAAGTGTGCTGGTGGATATCCGGGGCGAGCGTCTGGAAGGAACCCGGCTGCACCGGGCGGTGGAGTACGCCGACTTGCTGGCGAAGGCGCTTCCCGGGGTGAAGGTCGGCTGTCTGCACGGAAAAATGCCGGCTTCCGAGAAGGAGCGGGTCATGGCTTCCTTTGTGGCGGGGGAGATCTCGGTGCTGGTCTCGACGACGGTGATCGAGGTGGGGGTCAATGTGCCCAACGCCACCCTGATGGTGATTGAAAACGCCGAGCGCTTCGGCCTCTCCCAGCTGCACCAGCTGCGGGGACGTGTGGGGCGGGGCGCCTATCGCTCCTGGTGCATTTTAGTGAGTGACAACAAAAACGAGGAATCACTCCGCCGGCTGAAGGCCCTCTGCGAGACGGCGGACGGCTACCGCATCGCGGAGTTCGATCTGGAGCAGCGAGGGCCGGGGGACTTCTTTGCCTCGGCCGGCGAGGGGAGCGGGCGGCAACACGGCGAGCTGCACTTCCGCCTGGCTTCGCTCTGCAGCGACAAGACTTTATTGGCCGCGGCCTTTGCCGAGGCAGCCGCCCTTCTTGAGGCCGATCCGGAGCTTTCCAAAGAGGAGCATCTTCCTCTTCGGCGGGCTTTACGGGAATTCGGACCCCAGGCGGCGGATTTATCTTAAAAAAAGAGCGGGAAGGGGACCTGTTATGCCGGAAAAAGAAACATGCTGCTGTCTCACCGGGCACCGGGACATTCCCCCGTCCGCCTACGAATCGGTGGCGGCGGCCTTTGCCGCGGCTTTGGAAAGGCTTTATCGGGAGGGGATCACCACCTTTTACTGCGGCGGGGCACTGGGCTTCGATACGATAGCGGCGGTGACGCTGATCAACAAGCGGCCGCGCTTTCCCGGCCTGCGGCTGGTGATGGTGCTGCCCTGTCCCGAGCAGAGCGACCGCTGGCCTGCTCCCAGTCGGGCGCTCTATCGGTCGATTTTGCAGAAGGCCGACGAGGTGATCACCCTGTCGCCGGTCTACACCCGTGACTGTATGTTCGAGCGCAACCGCTACATGGTGGAGCACAGCGCGGTCTGTCTTGCTTACCTGCGCCGGCGGCAGGGGGGCTCGGCCTATACGGTGAGGTATGCCGAGCAAAAGGGGCTTCGGATTCTCAATCTGGCTGAGACTTTAGCTGAAGAACAGGAGGGGCATCGTGGGCTTTTTTCAGACAACCGATCATGAAGGGGAGCTGCTCACGCGCCACTTCACAGCAAAGGGACTGACCGGGGAGGCTTTTTCCGCTGCTATGGCCGAGGCCCGCGCCGCGCTGGCGGCAGGGAAGCCGCTTGCCTATCTGATCGGAGAAGAGGCTTTTTTTGATCTGGTCTTTTATGTGAACGAAGATGTACTGGTTCCCCGGCCGGACACCGAGCGCCTGGTGGAAAAGGCAATCGCTCTGCTGCCGCCCGGCGGGCGCTTTGCCGATCTCGGCACCGGCAGCGGCTGCATTGCGGTCACGCTTTTACACAAGCGAACCGATGCTTCGGGGATTGCCCTCGACCTCTCCGAGGGGGCGCTTGCGGTGGCAAAGGAAAATGCCGGGCGGGCGGGAGTCTCGGAGCGTCTGACTTTCCTTCTGGGCGATATGCTGGCGGGTCCCTTGGGGGAGGAGTGCTTTGATCTGATCCTCTCCAATCCTCCCTATATCCCCCGGGGGGAGATCGCACGTTATCCCTCGCTTGCCTATGAGCCTCTCACGGCGCTTGACGGCGGGGAGGACGGTCTCGATTTTTACCGCTGTCTTCTGCGCGATTATCGGAAAAACCTAAAGCCCGCCGGCGGTTTTCTCTTTGAGATCGGCTTCGATCAGAGAGCGGCGATCTCGGCACTGGCAGACGAATTTTGTTATACCTGTCAGGTCTGTCGGGACTACGGCGGCAATGATCGGGTGGCGCTTCTCTATCCGAAGGGATGAGAGAACAGGGAAGATGAAAAGAGAGAAAGGATTTTGGAAAAATGAAAGTACAGGTATTCGATACCACTCTGCGGGACGGCGCGCAGGGTTTTGGCATCTCTTTTACCGAAAACGATAAACGGAAAATCATCCGGGCTTTGGATGAATTGGGTGTGGATTTTATCGAGGCGGGAAATTTCGCCTTAGAAGAGGACCGGCGGCTCTTTGAGGACAGGGAAAACCTTTCGCTGCACCATGCCCAGCTGGTGGCCTTTGGCAGCACCTGCCATCCCGGAATGCGCCCGGAAGAGGACGAGGGCTTGAAACGGGTTGCCGCCTCTCCGGTGGTGTATGTGTCGGTGTTCGGCAAGGCGAGCCTCTCCCATGTGGCAGAGATTCTCCGCACCACGCCGGAAGAAAATCTTGCGATGATCCGCGATACCGTCTCTTATCTTGTGAAAGAGGGAAAACGGGTGATCTTTGATGCGGAGCATTTCTTCGACGGTTATTCGGACAACGCGCCCTACGCCCTCTCGGTTCTGAAGACAGCCCGGGAGGCGGGGGCCGAGGCGCTGGTGCTCTGCGACACCAACGGGGGGATGCTGCCCGACGTGGTGGGGATGGTCACCGAACAGGTGGTGAGCTCTCTTCCCGGGGTGACGGTGGGAATCCACTGCCACAACGATCTGGGTATGGCGGTGGCCTGCACCCTCTCGGGCGTGCTGGCCGGCGCCTCTCAGGTGCATGTGACGGTGTCGGGCATCGGCGAGCGCTGCGGCAACGCCAACCTCTCCACCGTGGTGCCGCTCTTACAGCTGAAAATGGGCTATCAGGTCATTCCGGAGGAGAAGCTGGAGAGGCTCACCTCGGTGGCCCGCTATGTCAACGAGATCGCCAACCGCTCCTTCGACGAGAGCGAGCCCTTTGTGGGGGGCTCGGCCTTTACGCACAAGGCGGGGATGCATGTGGACGCGGTGAACAAGAATCCCGCCTCCTTTGAGCATATCGAGCCCGAGCGGGTGGGCAACCGGCGCAATATTCTGATCTCCTCTCTCTCGGGCAAAGGCGCTATCTGGGCAAAGCTGCGGGAGGTCATGCCGGCGCTCACCAAGGATTCCCCGGAGGTGGCAAGGGCGCTGGAGCGGGTGAAGGAGCTTGAGGCGGCGGGCTATCGCTTTGAGGATGCCGAGGCCTCTCTCTCCCTCCGCCTTTTAGAGGCAGCCGGGGAGCGGGAGGTCAACGAGGGCGGCCGGTATTTTGAACTGAAGACCTTCCGGGTGATGATCAGCGAATCCCAGTCGGAGAAGGAGCCCCTCTGCTCGGCCCTCATCAAGATTGCCGTGGGCGGTGCGGAGGAAATCACCGCCGCCGAGGGCTTGGGTCCGGTGAACGCCCTCGACCTGGCGCTGCGCAAGGCGCTCTCCCGTTTCTATCCCGCCATTTCCGAGATCCGTCTCTGCGACTATCAGGTGCGTGTACTCGACTCGGGCAGCGACACTGCATCCAAGGTATTGGTGCGGGTGAGCACCACTGACAACCGCTCGGTATGGCGGACGGTGGGCGTGTCTCCCGATATCATTGACGCCAGTTGGCAGGCGCTTTCCGATTCGATGATCTATTTTCTCGAAAGCCGGGGCGGCCGGTAAGGCGGTCGGCTGCTATATAACCGGACGATTGTCGGTTGTCATTTTATAAGGGTTCGCATATACTGTTCAGGAAAATCATGATCAATTTTATCAGAAAAAGAGGAGTTTTGGTCCCATGAATAAAATCCGGCTTTGTTGTCTGTTCGGCGGTGCTTCGGAAGAGCACGAGGTTTCGCTTTCCTCCGCTCGCTCGGTTTTGTCGGTGCTGCACCGGGAAAAATACGAGCTTACGGTGGTGGGCGTGACGAAGGAAGGAAAATGGCTTCTATATGAGGGGCCGACCGAGGCATTGACCCCGGAGACCTGGCTGCAGTACGCCGGGCGGGAGGTGATCTTCTCCCCTACTCCGGGAGAAGGGCAGCTGCTTCTTTTGTCGGAGGGAAGCTTTGAGCGGCGGACAATCGACGTGGTTTTCCCCATCATGCACGGAACGCACTGCGAGGACGGAACGCTGCAGGGGCTTTTTGAGCTGGCGGAGGTTCCTTTTGTGGGCTCGGGCTGCCTTGCCTCGGCCGTGGCGATGGATAAGGCGTCCACGAAAATGATTCTGAAGAATCACGGCATCCCCCAGGCGGCGGCGTTGGCGGTGGATCGGGCCGAATACCGCCGCTCTCCCGCCCGGATGGTCATGGCCGCCTCGGCGCTGGGATTTCCCTTGTTTGTAAAGCCTTCGGCTTCCGGCTCTTCCCGGGGTGTCAGCCGGGTGGAGAGCCCCGAGGCACTGCCCGAAGCGCTGGAGGAAGCCTTTTCCTTCGGTCGGCGGGTTTTGATCGAGGAATATGTCAAGGGCGCGGAGGTGGAGCTGGCGGTGCTGGGCAACGAGGACCAGGTCGTATCGGTGCCGGGCGAGATCTTGCCGGGCAGCGAGTTTTACGATTACGATACCAAGTACATTAAAGACACCGCTTCCTATTACATCCCTGCCCGGGTTACGGCGGAGGCCTTCTCACTCCTGCAGAAATATGCCCTGAAGATCTACCGGATCCTCGGCTGCCGGGGGCTTTCCCGGGTGGATTTCTTCGTGGAGGGCGACCGGGTGATCTTCAACGAGATCAATACTCTGCCGGGCTTCACCTCGATCAGCATGTATCCGAAAATGATGGAGGCGGTGGGGCTTCCCTATGCCGATCTCATCGACCGTCTGGTGGCGCTGGCCTTGGAGGAGCACGCTTCTCCGAAAGGGTAAAGGAGAACCCGTCCGGTTTTATTATCCCGGCTTTCAATATCGGAATTCTGCCTTTTCCCGCATAATAAAAACGCTTTGGCTTGAAAAAGGGGACTGTCAAATACATAAACGTATTTGACAGTCCCCTTCTGAAGGATACCGTTCGAAAAATAAGTGAGCTGACGGCTCCCCTGCAGAGAGAGAGGGGAGCTTTTTTCTGTTGCTCTGATACAAAAAGAAGAAATCGGGTCAGACAAGCTCGAGGTCATCTTCATCCTCGGGGACGGGCTGCCAGGCCTGTCCGAACTCGATGTCCTTGAAAAGGGCGGCAAGGCCGGTCAGCTGCTTCAAGCGCAGTATCTCGTCCTTATCCATGCCGAGATGCTTCGAGATCCAGGCGTCGGAGCGGCCGAGCTCGTGCAGCTCCTTGACGATGTTGCTCATCAGATCCACATCGTGGGAGCCTCGGGCGCGGTTGTGGCGGATGGTACTTGCCATGCGGTGGTCGAGGGGCTTGTCGATCACCGAGACCGGCAGAAGCCCGCCCTCCCGCTCGTAGATGTCGGGATAGGTCAGCATGATCTGGTAGCGGTGAAAGCCGTCCACGATGATATACTTGTCCTCTTCCTTGTTGTAGTAGCAGACGATGGGCATGGTGTAGCCGTCTTCCTTGATGCTGTCGTAAAGCAGCTTCATTTCAGGCGGTGCTACCGCGTTGGGGTTATAGGTATTGGCTTCGATTTTTTCGATCGGGATCGGACGGACATCGTAGACCGGGCTTTTGAAGGCCATTACAGTTCACCTACCTTGCTGTATTTTTGTTTCAGCGCGTCGATGCGCCGCTGCTGTTCCCGGGTGAGGCTGAATCCCATGAAGCGGCAGGTGTGATCGTTCTTCAGAATGCAGTAGCACATTCGCTTCCAGCTTGGCAGATCCCGGGAGGTTTTGATGTCATCGGTATGATCGGGAATGGGACCGACGAAGACGACCCGTGTGTTCTTCATGATGGTGTAGTTGGAAACGCCGTTGAGACGGATCTGATAGTTGTGATCGAG
Source organism: uncultured Lachnospiraceae bacterium (assembly GCA_964527575.1). Taxonomy (GTDB): domain Bacteria; phylum Bacillota; class Clostridia; order Oscillospirales; family CAG-272; genus RGIG1993. Next base: position 3,678 of record CAZGQH010000028.1, on the reverse strand, counting down.
GAGCTCCTGGATGGTGGCGGCCTCCAGCCCTCCGCCGGTGTGGTGCCAGAAGTCGATGGAGGTGCGGAATTTTTCGATATAGCGGCGGCGCAGATTGTCCGGCAGCGTGTCTAAGAGAAATTGGGTATAGGATTTCCAGGTGTGGCCGGCGGGAAGGGTGATGTTCCGATAGCCCATGGCCTTGGTTTTGCCGTAGATCGAGCCGAAGTTGGCGCCCCGTACGCGGCCGACCAGCTTGGCCCAGACCGCCGGATCGATTACCCGGTAGAGGTTCAGGCTGTCTTTGGCATAGTCGTTGAAGGGGGAGGCCACCCGCATCTGGTCGGCCTTAAGCCCCGCTTTATAGAACAAATCGTAGATGGGGTTGTATTCGAAGCCGAAGAGTTCGTTGGCGTGCCAGACGTCCCGGAAACTCCAATCGTACATAGGAGAGGCGGCGTAGACGTCCTTGAACTGCCGGCTGATCCAGCACTGTCCCTTATAGCCGTATTTTTTGTTGACGATGCCGTTGTACCGTTGCAGCGATTCGTTGGCCCGCATGCCCAGAAGACAAACGGTCTTGCGGTTTCCGTGTGAGATCCGATACCAGCGGCTGAACTGCTTGGCCAGATCCTCCTGGTGCATCTTATAGCGGTAGGTGGTCATCGGATTGTTCTCAAGGTTGATGACATAGGGATGCTCGGGCATGGGGCGCACCCAGAGCTCCTTCTTTTTGTCGTCCCAGGGGTACCAGAACATCTCGTAGTTGCTGAGGGCGGTGCGGGTAGCCATGGGCAGGCAGACCCAGTAGGGCTCCACATCCTTTTCGATCCGGGCAAAGGTGCGCTCCACATAGTCGCTGGTAACGGTATACTGGGCTTCAAAATCCTGATGAAAAACCCCGATTTTCCGATCCGGATAGTACTTTTTCTGGAATTCCAGGGTCAGATTCAAGAGAAGTCCGCTGTCCTTGCCGCCGGAGAAGGAGACCAAAATGTTCTCAAACTCTTCAAACAGATAGTGCAGACGCTCCTGAAACGCCTCATACACATTCTGACGGATATACTGACGGATCAATTCTCTTTCCCCCTTTTCGTCAAGGAATTCTCCAGTATTTTACATTAGAGGAATTTCCTGTAATTATCCCAATTATAACGAATAATCCGACGAATTGCAAGACCATTTGACAATTTTGAGGAAAATATCAGAAGAAAAGTTGTCTTTCTGCGAAGAAGCGGTCGGGAAGCGTACTTCGTTATTCTGCCCAAAACAAAAATCCTGCCGCCCGTCTTCGGTTGGGAAGAGGACAGCAGGATTTTGTGTTTTCTATGGATCGGACGGTCAGATATAATATTCCTCGCCGGTGTCAAGGCAGAGGCAGGAGAGGCTCTCGCCTTCGGCGATGCCGGTGTCGATACCGATCTGACCGTTGCGGCGGTAGATCAGCCCCCGGCTGTTCTCGTCTAAAAGAAAGGTGGGGGTGTGACCGGTGACCAGCAGCTTTTCGTCAAAATATTCGTGGGAGAAATCCGGAGTGCAGGAGAGAAGCTCCTTCACGTCATAATCATCCAGCGCCTTGTCCTTGGAAAAGCCGGGCAGGCCGGCATGGACCAGAACAAAACTCTTGTCCGCTGTGCTTATCTCGTCGTAAGCTACGAACTCGTCCCGAATGAATTCGAGAACATCGGCCTTTTCCTCTTCCGACAGAGTCTGGAATTCGGTGACCGTGGGGGTCCCCCCCTCCGCAAGCCAGGCGGCAAAACGGGTGCGGAATTTCGGGTCGGACTTGGTCTTTTCGTTTCCCATGCCCGAAAGCATGCGCAGCGCCTTATAATCGCAGTCCCCGATGATGGGGAAGATGTTGCAGCGGAGCAGGGCGTCCTTCATAATTCTGAAGGGGGCGGGGCCTTTATCGCAGATATCGCCGAGGATAAAGAGGCTGTCGGAGTCCTTCAGACGGATTTTGGACAGCATTTCACTGTATTCATCAAAATGACCGTGCAGGTCGCTCATCACATAGTACATAGAAAGCCCTTCCTTTGGTGAGGATTGTTTCCTTTTTATTATTCTACCACAGCTCTGCCGGTTAAACAATAGTTTTTTTATTTTTCGTTGCATTTCTTTTGGGATTGTGCTACAATACAGGCAGTCTCGATTCCGGGAAACGCGTGTATTCCGTGAAGGAAAACGGAGGATTTTCTTGGGGCTTTCTTCCGGCTCTGTTTTCCTGACAGGAAAGCTTTTTTGACGACAGGAAGGGAAAGGATAAAGCGATGAAAGAAGTTATTTTGTGTAAATACGGAGAGATTGTCCTGAAGGGGCTGAACAAGGGCTATTTTGAGTCGGCTATGGTGGGACAGATCAAGCGGCGGATGGAGGGGCTTGGCCGCTGCGACATCCGTTACGGGCAGTCGGTGCTCTATATTGAACCGCTGGAGGCGGATTTTGCCTTTGAGGAGGCGCTTCGCCGGGTGAAGAATGTCTTCGGCATCGTGAACGTGATCCGCGCCGCCGCCTGCGAGAAGACGGTGGAGGCTATTACCGAGACGGCCAAGGCCTATCTGCCCGATTTTCTGCGGGGAGCGAAGACCTTCAAGGTGGAGGGCAAGCGGGCGGACAAGCGTTTTCCCCTGACCTCGCCGGAGCTTTCCGCCGAGGTGGGCTGCGCTCTTCTCGATGTGATGCCGGACATAGAAGTCGACCTTTTCCATCCCGAGAAGGTGGCCCACGTGGAGATCCGGGAAAACGCGGCCTTCCTTCATGCCGACGATACCCGGGGCGCCGGCGGCATTCCCTGCGGTACCAGCGGGCGGGCGCTCCTTCTGCTCTCGGGCGGTATTGACAGTCCGGTAGCAGGTTATATGATCGCCAAGCGGGGGGCCGCCGTGGAGGCACTGCACTTTGAAAGCTTTCCCTATACCAGCGAGCGGGCAAAGGAAAAGGTTTTGGAGCTGGCACGGCTGGTCACCGAGTATACCGGCAAGATGAATGTACATGTTATTTCGCTGACTAAAATCCAGGAAGAGCTGAAGCGGGCGGTGAATGAGGAGTATTTCACGCTGCTGCTTCGTCGCAGCATGATGCGGCTGGCAGAACGCTGTGCGAAGAAGTATCACTGTGACGCGCTGATTACCGGCGAAAGCCTCGGGCAGGTGGCCAGCCAGACCATGCAGGCACTGGGGGTCACCGACAGCGTGGTAAATCTGCCGGTCTTCCGTCCCTGCATCGGTATGGACAAGGAGGAGATCATCACCATTGCCCGGAGGATCAATACCTTTGAAACCTCGATTCTCCCCTATGAGGACTGCTGTACCGTCTTTACCCCCAAGCACCCCAAGACCCGGCCGGTCATGGAGAAGGTGCTTGCCGAGGAGGGTAAGCTCGATATGGCCGCCCTCGAAGACGAGGCCTTCGCCGCCATTGAGGATCATGTGATCAAGACCTATTGACCGGTACGGTAAAATAAAAAAGAAGTGTGTAACCGGGCGCTTTTTCCCAAACGTTCGATTACACACTTTTTAATTAGCATTACACAAAATAAGCAAATTGATATATTTGTATATTTTATCTTGACAAATTTCGACTTATCCTTTATAATGTCAATGTAAGGGACACCTACACGGTGGCGGCTGCTCCTTCTTTCACGGAAGGAGTCTTCTTTGCTCCTTCCAGTAATGCGGAAAGGAGCTGGTGCCTATG
>CAZGQH010000027.1:0-10486 GCA_964527575.1 uncultured Lachnospiraceae bacterium | reverse complement strand
GAGAATCGACACAGCGATAATCACCGTCAGGGTCTTTCCGCCGAAATTGACAAAGGAAGCGGTAAAACGAGCCAGCATGGCCTCCATCTTCTTGCTTCTGCGGATTTTCTTGACGGCAATGCGGGTAAGAATACATCCGACAATTAGAACGATAAGAGCGCCGAGAATCCGAATTCCCGCCGTTGTCGCAAATTCATAAAGCTTATTCAGAAAAGCGTCCATAATAACCTCTATTTCAATGATATTCAGAGAAAATGTACATCAGGATTCCGTACTTGGGGCCGGCATACGGTAGGCGACGATAAATCCGTTCTGGTTGTCACCGGAAAGCGTATAGATCGTACCGGCCGGAAGCGTCAGCACGGTAGTGTCCCCTTCGGAAGCGGAAAAATAGCGCACCGTCCACTCCCGATCGCCTTCTTTTACCGTGAGATCTCCGGTATATGCTTTGACATAACTGCTGTAATAGGAAGGATCGATAATATCCTGCTTCTGCATAATCAGCGCATGCGGAACACCGACAAAACGGAAGGTAGCAAGAGGACTGCTCTCACTGCCGGTAAGTCCGGTAAAGACAAAGCCGAAGCGGGCACAGTTTTCCTGGAACCAGGCGAGGCAGGTCATTTCCTTCCCGTCCACCGTCACCTTCATGGCCTCCGAGGAAAGCGAGTAAGTACCACCCTTCTCCAGAAGATTGAGCGCCACCGCATAGCCGGTCACAAAAGCGCTTTCCAGACTGTTTTTATCGGAAAACAGATAGCTGTTGACGACCTGAAGCGTACTCTTTCCCGTAGCCTCCCTGAAAGCAGCTGCCATCGCCTCAAAATAAGGAAACGCATCGGATTTCATAAAGAGCTTGGCGTTTGCTATCACATAATCCTGCGACTTATTGCCGTAAAGAATCATCAGGTTCTGAGCATCAAACTTTTTGGCACTGGCCGGAATATCGGCATTTTGCACCAGCGTGGCCGGATTAAACTGATAGGGATTTCCCGGTTTGACCGAGAGCAATGTTCCCGATATATAGGCATTTGTGGGAAGGGTCACCTTACCGTCAGCCGGTACGGTCTTCTCCACATAGAGCTGTGCAGGAGGAGCGTCGGTGGTAGGCGTCGGAAACGGAGTCGTCTCCGCCGGGGTCGTGCCGATCGGAGAATCCGACTCCGGAGTATTCACTGTCGAAGTACCGGTACCGGAATCATCCCCGGAACTCGAATCCGGCGCATCGTCCTTACAGGCCGCAAATACCATCAAAGAGACAAGAAGCGCAAGCAGCAGAAGAACAGCGCGGAAAAACTTTGTCATTTTGATCTTTCCTTTCTTTACTACGATCATTTTTCAATTTAATTTATGATAGCATATGTGGCGTGCTTTGTCAAGCCAAAACAGACAAAGCACGCCACATTCTTTTCTGACTGAAATGCAGAAAATTCTTATAGTAGAATGGTTTTATCGCAGAGTTGCTCCGCATCCTCCTTACTGTGCGTAACGAGAATAAACGTCTTATCTGCCGTTTCCTGCTTAACAAGATCGCGCATTTTCTCCGCTGTCTGCCGGTCGAGCGCCGAGAACGGTTCGTCAAATAAAAAGACCTCTCCCCCGGCACATAAGGTTCTTGCCAAGGCGACCCGCTGCCGCATACCGCCGGAAAGCTCATCGGGCAATTTCTCCCGGTCGGAATAAAGTCCAACCCGTTCTAACCAGAGAGAAGCCTTTTCGAGAGCGGCTTTTTTCGGATAATCGGGCAGAATAACCGCCACATTCATAAGGGCATTCAGCTGAAAAAACAAGCGCGGTTCCTGAAACATGTAGGAGAGTGATGCCCGATCAACACCCGACACTTCCCCGCTGTCCGGTTTCTCCAATCCAGCTATAATGCGAAGCAATGTAGTTTTTCCTCTTCCGCTTTCTCCCTGAAATGCCACACGGGATCCGTCAGGAACCGACAGACTGAAATTGTCAAGCACCAACCGTCCCTCATAGGATTTCGTGATCGTTCGAAGCTCAATCATGTCGGCTCTCACGCTCCTTTCCCGCTCTGCCAAAGAAGCGTTTGAAGAGAAGTTCAAAGAGAAGACTCAAGAGAATAACCGTTAGTGTCCAGGCAAACAGATTATCCATCTCCAAATTGCTTTTGGCGTCCGCCAAATTCTTTCCGATGGTGCCCTTCAGATTGCAGATCACCTCTGCTGCCACACCGGCCTTCCAGGCAAAACCCAGAGAAGTCGTGACGCCGGAGAAAAAATAGGGCCGAATCTGGGGAAACCAGAGAACACGGCACTTTTTGAAAAAGGAGAACTGATACAGCGAGGCCACCTCCCCCTGCGAAGGATCAAAGTGGCCGTATCCGGTCAGAAGATTTCCATATAAAATCGGGAGAACCATCACGATCACAATAAAAAGCGAGACATTCCGAAGCGGCAGATCGATCCGGCGGACGATCACATAGAGCAGAATGATAAAGGACGCCACCGGGGTGGCCCGCAGAATCGTGATCATGGGGGAAAGAATCGTCCGCGCCAGCACCGAGAGCGCCGCGGGAATCGAGACAAGAACCGCCAAAAAACAGCCGATCAGGCAGCCCAGCATAATCGTGAGCATGGAGCTGAGCACCGCCATCCAGAACTCGGATGTAGCGATCAGGCGAAAAAAGGCGCGAAGTGTCGTGTGCGGATAAGGGAGAAAAATTTCATTTCCTATGCCGAAAGCGGCTATATACCAGACCGAAATCCAGAATATCGCCGCTATCATCGACAAAAGAAATTTTCTGCCCTTACTTCTGGTAATAGAAATTTTCATCGGGCAGCTTGCCTCCCACCGAAGAAGGCGAGGCTTCATAGAGCACCTTCAGAAAACCCGACAGCGACTCTTCCATCTTGCCGCCCTCGATATAAACGATGTTGCAGCGCGGAATCGCGTTCTTGGCGATAGCTGCCTTGGGCACAATTTCCAAGTTGGAGATAATCTCGGCAGCGGTGTCGACATTTTCGTTGATGAATTCCGCCGAAGCCCGGTATTCGTCCAGGAACTTGGCGAACTGTTCGGGATACTGCTCGGCAAATTCCCGGCGCACCACAATGCAGCCCTGCATCACCTCAGAATCGGAGACCTTGGCCCATTCGGCCGTCAGATCGAGGGCAACCCGCGTCTTATCCTGGCTCATCAGAACGGTTGAGACATTGGGCTCGGGCAGCATGGCGATCATATCGCTTCCCGCCGTCAGATGTGCTGCCAGCTCCGCATGATCGGTATAGGAAAAGTCGAGAGTGACGTCCTTATCGGGATCAATACCATTCTTCGACAGAACATAGCGCAGGATATATTCTGGGGTCGAACCGCCGCCGGTGGCGTGGATCGTCTTTCCCTTCAGACTCTGGATGTCGGTGACGGTATTGCCATTTTCGAGAATATAGAGCACGCCCAGCGTGTTGACGGCAGCAACCTGCAGATCGGCCTTGCCCGAATTATAGAGGGCGGCGGCCACATTGGTGGGAAGCGCGGCAATGTCGTAATTTCCGAGAAGAATCTCGGTCTTCACAAGGTCCGGCGAGGCGAAAAGCTCAATACGGTACTTGGACTCGGTATTGTTTTTGGCATCGTTCATGATATTGGCCATGCCCATACCGGTGGGACCCTTCAGGGTCAGGATGCGGACCTCGTCCGCCTCCGCGACGGTATCATCGCTGCCGCTATCGGCAGTGGTATCGGGTGTTTTGCTGTCATCCTTGCAGGCAGCCAGCATAAAGACGGCGGCCAGAGACAAAAGAACAACAGCGATCAGAAGAGTAATGCGTTTCATGTTTCTATTTCCTTTCCGGTTCATGATTTATTTAAAGGACGGGTTCGGAATCGATGCCAAGAGCAAGTGCCTTGCGATCCAAAACCGTGATAACCCTTCCCTTTTTACAGATAATCTGACGCTCCTCCAATGTCACAAGGCTCCGATAGAGCGTCATGCGGCTGATCCCCAGGCGCTGCGCCAGCTGCTGGATGGGAATATCGGTGTCACCGTTTTCTAAAAGATAGAGGCAGAGCTTGGCATAGGCGCTTGGCGCGGTGAAGCTGTCCAGCTTGGCGTTCAGATAGCGTATTTTTCCGGACAAAAGCTCGATATACGCCAGTGCGGCATCGGGATTCTTCCGGAAAATTTCGCTTATGATCGCCTGCGGAATCGTCACGACCACCGTCTTTTCCTCCGCGCAGATCTCACTGACATAGGTATCTTCCCCACCGAAGAGCGAGGCAATTCCAAAAAGATCCCCCTCCTGAAACATCCGGATGATCACATCGCGGCCGGCGGCATGCTTGCTGGCCGATGCACGCCCGGACAAAAGAAGCACCAGTGCCCGCTGAGATTCCCGCCGGGAAAGAATGATTTCGCCCGCCTCATAGGATATAAACTGTACCTCGGGAGAATCCAGAATGCAATCGATCCCTTCGCTCCCGCCCAAAATGGCAAGCGGCTCCATCCACCTGCGGGCAACCGCCCGACAGACCTTCCGTTCTTCATGCGCCCAAATTACCATAGCAGCCTCTTTGTAACATTTGTTACAGCATTATAGCAAAAAAAAGAAGTGATGTCAAGCAATTGCGAAAAATATTTTTCTGCATATGATGATGCTGAGGTGATGGATTTGATTATACATGTTGTCAAGAGCGGTGAAACGCTCCATTCAATTGCACGGGAATATGGTGTCTCCCCCGAAAGCATTATCCATATCAATTCGCTGTCGAATCCCGATCGACTGGTAGTAGGTCAGACACTGGTAATCGGAATTCCCCGCGTGACACACCGGGTTGAGCCGGGCGAGACCCTTTTCTCGATCGCCCGCCAGTATGGTGTAACCCTTGACCGGCTTCTGCGAAACAATCCGCAGCTGATGGGCGAGACGCTCATCCGTCCCGGCGAGGAGCTTGTGATCGAATATGAGGGAGGCGGCAATCGCTGCATCCTAACCGGCGGCTATGTCTATCCTTACGTAGAGGATGCGACTTTGCAGCGGACGCTTCCCAATCTCTCCTACATAACCCCCTTCGCCTATGGGTTTACCGGAAACGGCGATCTGGTCACAATGTCGGACGATCACATTATTGAAAAAGCCAAGCAGAACAGTGTGTCACCTGTCATGCTGCTGACTACATTGAACAGCGACGGAATGTTCGACAATAACCTTTCCCATATGCTCTTAAACGACGTAGAGACGCAGGAATATCTGATCTGCAAGATCCTTGAAAACATGCATCTGAAGGGATACCGTGTGCTGGATGTAGATTTCGAATTTGTCTTTCCCGAAGACCGGGAGGCCTATGCAGCCTTTATCAAGCGGCTCGCTGATATGCTTCATCCCTACGGCTATGAGGTATGGGTAGCACTGGCGCCCAAAACTTCCGCCGATCAGAGGGGACTCCTCTATGAGGCGCACGACTATAAGCTCCTCGGCGATATCGCCGATAAGCTGCTGCTTATGACGTACGAGTGGGGATACACTTTTGGGCCAGCCCGTTCGGTAGCACCGCTCGACCAGGTGCAAAAAGTGGTAGAATATGCCCTCACCGAGATTCCCGCCGAGAAACTCGTTTTGGGAATACCAAATTATGGATATGATTTCACACTTCCTTTTGTCAAGGACGTCTCCAAGGCGACGGTGGTCTCCAATGTAGGAGCGGTCGATCTGGCTGCCGAGAAAAAAGCTGCCATTGAGTTTGACGATGTCGCAATGTCGCCCTTCTTCCACTACTACGAAGACGGAAGACAGCACGAGGTCTGGTTTGAGGACGCCCGCAGTATCAAAGCCAAACTCGACCTGATGGACGAAAAAAATCTCGCCGGCGTCAGCTTCTGGAATTTAATGAACTATTTCCCGCAGAGCTGGGCGGTTCTGCTTGACTATTGTATCACATAATAGCTGAAAACCAGAGGCCGGAAAAGGCATATGCCTTTTCCGGCCTCTGGTTTAAATTTATTTTTGAGGTGATTGCTTCAGCGAATGGTGCGGATGTCGTAGGGTGTGGATTGATAGACGAAATAGTTGAGCCAGTTGGTATAGAGCAGATTGGCATGGGAGCGCCAGGTGGAAAGCGGCGCCTTCGTGTCATCGTCTTCCGGGAAATAATTCTTCGGAAGACGAATGGGAAGTCCGGCCTTTTTGTCCCGCTCGTATTCCTTCTGCAGGGTATCGGCATCGTATTCCGAGTGCCCCATAATAAAGATCTGCCGTCCTTTGTGGGACATGAGGGCGTAGAGCCCCGCCTCCTCTGAGGAAGCAAGAATCTTCAGCCGGGTGTTTTCCTCCACATCCTCCCGGGAAATCGTCGTGTGCCGGGAGTGAGGAACCATAAATTCATCGTCAAACCCGCGGAAAAGCATCGAATTTTTATATTCTACCTTGTGCGGAAAAATTCCAAACATCTTTTCCTTAAGCGGTACCTTTTTTATGCCGTAATGGTAGTACAGCCCGGCCTGCGCCCCCCAGCAGATATGAAAAACACTGGTGACGTGGGTCTTGCTCCACTCCATGATCGTGCAAAGCTCTTCCCAGTACTCCACTTCCTCAAAAGGCATCTGCTCCACCGGAGCACCGGTGATAATCATACCGTCGTAGTTGTTCTCTCTGACATCCTCGAAGGTCTTATAGAAAGCGATCATGTGCTCCTGCGGGGTGTTTTTCGACTCATGAGTCTTGGTATGGATCAGCTCCATCTCCACCTGCAGCGGTGTATTGCCCAAAAGACGGGCAAGCTGCGTCTCGGTGGTGATCTTGGTGGGCATCAGATTGAGAACAAGGATTTTCAAAGGACGGATGTCTTGGGTGATAGCCCGCGTCTCGGTGATGGCAAAAATATTTTCGTTCAGAAGCGTCTGCGTTGCCGGCAGATCGTTCGGAATTTTAATCGGCATGGGTCGGTTCCTCCTATGTTGTACGGCAAGTATGCTGTATCAGACTTGTGCTCAAACCTGAGCAAGTGCCTGCTCCACATCGGCAATGATATCGTTGATGTTCTCTACGCCTACCGACATACGGATCAGATCGGCGCCGATGCCGCTCTCCTCCAACTGCTTGTCGGTCAGCTGACGGTGGGTGGTAGAGGCAGGATGAAGCACGCAGGTGCGGGAATCGGCCACATGAACCACAATCGAGGCAAGCCCGCAGGAATCCATAAACTTCATCGCAGCTTCCCGGCCGCCCTTGATTCCGAAGGCGATTACACCAGAAGCACCCTTAGGCAAATACTTTTCGGCCAGATTATGCTGATTCGAAGAAGCAAGTCCGGGATAGTTGACCCAGGCGATCTTCTCGTGCGCTTCCAGATAGGCGGCAAGCTTCAGGGCGTTTTCCGAATGGCGCTCCATCCGCAGCGCCAGAGACTCCAGCCCCTCGTTCAACATAAATGCCGTGATCGGCTGTTGGATGCAGCCAAAGTCGCGCAGAAGCTGTACACGCGCCTTGGTGATATAGGCGGCTTTGCCGAAGCTCTCGGTATAGACCACCCCGTGGTAGGATTCGTCGGGCGTAGTAAGTTCGGGATAACGGCCGCTGGCAGCCCAGTCAAAATTGCCACTGTCCACAATCACGCCGCCCACCACCGAGGCATGACCGTCCATATACTTGGTGGTAGAATGCGTGACAATATCCGCTCCATATTCGATAGGACGGCAAAGAACCGGCGTGGGGAAGGTGTTGTCGACCACCAGCGGAACGCCGTGCTGGTGTGCGATTTTGGCAAAGCGCTCGATATCCAGTACCGAAAGACCGGGGTTGGAGAGCGACTCGCCAAAGACCAATCGGGTATTTTCGTCAAAAAGATTGTCGATTTCTTCATCGGTCATGCCAGGAAGCGCAAACCGGCATTCGATTCCCATACGCTTCATGGTCACACCGAACAGATTGATGGTACCACCGTAAATCGAGGCCAGCGATACAAAGTTCTGTCCTGCCGAGGTGATATTGAAGATCGAAAGAAAGCTCGCTGCCTGTCCGGAAGAGACCAGCATGGCGCCAATTCCCCCCTCCAGCGCAGCGATATGGTTTTCCACATGCTCCACTGTGGGATTGGAAATGCGGGAATACATATGTCCCGGCGCCTTCAGATCGAAGAGGTCACCGAGATGTTCACCGGAATCGTATTTATAGGTGGTGCTTTGGCAGATCGGAATAACCCGCGGCTCTCCGTTCTGCGGCTGATAGGTGCCCTGTACGCAAATCGTTTCGATATGTTTTTCTTTCATCATTATGTAAAGCCATGCCTTTCCCCGTTTCCAGCGGGCAAATTCCGCCTCCGATGACCGGAAGCTTATACAGTAATACCATATAGTTTATTATAACGCAAAATATTTCTTTGTCAATCATTTTTTTCTATCTTGCGGGAAAGAATGCCCAAAAAGCCATCCTCTCCGGTCTTATCCGTTCCGCTCAACTTGCCCTGTAGATAAATCTGAAGATAAAAATGAAAAATTCACAGACTCCCCCTTGAAAAGAAGGGAGTTCACTGCTATAATAAAATGCTTTTATGTGCCATAACGATCGGAAAACGATCTGTCGAATAATATAGAAAACAGTGTAGAAAAAGAAAGGGTTGTCAAATTTGGAAACGGTTATTTTGATTCCGGCATACAAGCCCGATGAGGCGCTTCTCAGGACACTAAAGGCGCTTTTCTCCACCGGACACCGCCTTTTGGTCGTGGATGACGGCTCGGGAGAAGCTTATGCTGATATTTTTGAAAAGGCCACGGCCTACGCCACCGTCCTTCACCAAAATCCCAATCAGGGAAAAGGCGCCGCGCTGAAGCAGGGCATTCGGTATGCGGAGGAAAATCTTCCCGAATGCCGCTATCTTGTCACCGCCGACGCGGACGGTCAGCACACGCCAAGCGACATTCTGCGTCTGGTGGAGCACCTGAAAGCAGAGGGAGGGTTTGTAATCGGAGCAAGAAAGATGGAGGGCAAGGTTCCCCTTCGCTCCCGCTTTGGAAACGCTATGACGCGCTTTGTGTTTCTGGTGGCAGGCGGCAAGAAATGCTCCGACACCCAGACCGGACTACGCGGTTTTACAAGAGAGCTCTTTCCCTTTATGCAAAACATCAAGGGTGAGCACTATGAATATGAGATGAATGTATTGATGCAGTGTGCGCAGAACGGCATTGCCATCAAAGAAATTCCCATCCGTACCGTCTATGAAAACAACAACAAGTCCTCGCATTTTCATGCCATCAAGGACTCCTTCCGGATCTATAAGACGATTTTTCTGAATTCCATGCTGGTCCGTTACGGATTGTCGGCGGTTTTCTGCTTTTTGCTCGATTATACCGCATTGACAATATTTGAGCATTACATCAGTCTGAAGGCCCTCCCGACGCTCCTGGCGCGCTGCATCAGTTCTCCTGTCAATTATCTGATTAACCGAAAACTGGTCTTTCATTCCAACGCAAACAAAGCGGCATCGATTTCGGGTTATATCGCGTTGGTTGTCGCTATGGCGTTCGTAAAATCGGGGCTGATCACGCTTCTTTATGATACGCTCGGTTGGAAACTGATCATTGCGGATATTTTGGTGGAGATCGTTCTCTTTATCTCCAATTTTATTATTCAGAAACTGATCATTTTCCGTAAGAAAAAGATCTGATACAAAAAAGCGAAGGCTTACGCCCTCGCTTTTTTTACTTTACTTCAGAATCTTCCCGTCAATCGACAGCGTGACTACCTGCCAAGGGAGCATTTTCCCGCTCGCCTGCAAAGCCTTTCGGACAGCCGCTTCCAATCCGCCGCAGCACGGAACCTCCATGCGAAGAACCGTGACGCTTTTGATGTCATTCTCTGCAAAAATCGCAGTCAGCTTTTCGCTGTAATCCACACTGTCTAGTTTCGGGCAGCCCACAAGAGTAATGCGCCCCTTCATAAAATCCTCGTGGAAGTTCCCATAGGCGTAGGCAGTGCAGTCGGCAGCGATCAGAAGCTCCGCCCCGGCAAAATACGGGGCACGGACCGGCAAAAGCTTGATCTGTACCGGCCACTGCAAAAGCCGTGAGGGCCCCGATGCAAAAGCGGCAGACTTCTCCTCTGCTCTTGTCAACCGCTGCGCCCGATAACCGGGACAACCGCCCGCCGCATTCCTCTGAAGATGAGCTGCTACCGCCTTCTCGTCATAGGCATCGGCCTCTCTCTCCACAAAGGAAATCGCGCCCGTCGGACAGACCGGCAGACAGTCTCCCAAACCGTCGCAATAATCCTCGCGCAAAAGACGTGCTTTGCCATCCACCATACCGATAGCACCCTCGTGACAGGCTTCGGCACAAACGCCGCAGCCATTGCATTTTTCTTCCTCGATTTGAATGATTTTCCGGATCATAAGATTTCCTCTTTTCTTGACTTTCTGTCTCAATCATAGTACAATAGGAAGGAAAAATCGGTGGTTATAACCACGAAAGAGGTTTTTATGAAAAATAAAAAAATCTCTCTTCCGGAAGGCTTTAACAAGCAGCTCCTGTCGA
>CAZGQH010000026.1:0-10566 GCA_964527575.1 uncultured Lachnospiraceae bacterium | reverse complement strand
GTATGATCGAACCAGGCCTCCAGCTGATACTCGTACAGACCGGGGCGCGCCTTCGCCATCAGCGCTTCGATCCCGGCCTTGGTGGTATCCACCGCTTTTGCGATGGCTTCCGCCTCGCACGCCGCCTTGGCCGCCCGCAGCCCGATCAGGGTGGGATAAAGGTCCTTCACCTCGGCCTTTCCCGCAAGCTGCGCCGCCAAAGAGAGACCGAAGGAGTTGAAATTGACATTTTGGTTCTTTTCAAGGTCGAGATAGAAAAGGCAGCCCTTTTCTGTCAGCTCATTCAGCGTCTTTTCGTACTCTTCTTTATAAAAGATATCCGAGAGAGCCACACCCGACAGCTCCGAGGCCTCCTCTTTGGTCAGGCGGTGACCGATCCATTTGGCATAGTTCTCGTCGTAGGCGTCGATAAAGAGCATCTCCCGATAGGAAAGTTCCCCCGCCTCCCGGCTGCCATGCATCACAAGGAAGACCTTGGATTGCCGGATTCCGGTGAGATAATAAAAATTGGTGTTGACCTGAAAGTCATAATTCTCGTCGGCGCTGCGTGTCACCTCGTAACCGCTGGAAAGGACAGCGGCAAAGCTCTCTCCCTCCAAAGCCTCCGCCAGACGGCGGCGATTTTTCTGAAAAAAATTCTTGTCCATTCATGTATCCTCTTTCTTCGCGTTATATCCGTAACTCATAAAAGATTTTCTGTTTTTATCTTGACACTGATTTTTCATAAAAGCTGCTTCAGGAACATCCGATACGCAGTGGGCACCGCATAATCCCGGCGGATTTCCTCTGCCGTCCGCCAGAGGTATTCCCCACCAGGCTCATCGACCTCCGCGGAAAACCCGGTCATGTGCCATTCCACATGGGAAAAAATATGCTTTCCCTTCCCGCAGGGAGCAATCGCCGACAAATCAAGCTGCTGCTTCGAAAGGATACTTCGGACATCCTCCGCCGAGAGCCTGCCGGGCAGGTTGGGAAACTCCCACATACCTGCGAGTAAACCTTCCTCCGGCCGCTTTGCAATGGCATATTCCCCTGCCCGGCTCCGCAAGAGAAGAACCGTCCGCTCCTCTGTCTTGCGCTTTTTTGGTGCGCTGCGGACAGGCAGCTCCGCCACCCGTCCCTCCGCGTTTGCCCGGCAGAGAGAAGCCAGCGGGCAGAGGGCGCAGCGCGCCTCCCCGTTCGGGATACAGACCACCTCGCCCAGCTCCATCAATCCCTCGGTGAGAAGCGCCGCCTCCTCCCCTACGGGATAAAAATCGCTAAGAAGAGCGGTCATCTCCTTTTTCACCGCCGGAAGCATGATGTCCGCATCCGAGGCAAACAGACGGGAGAGCACCCGAAGGACATTGCCGTCCACCGCCGGCGCGGGCTCCCCATAGGCAATGGATGCGATGGCTCCCGCGGTGTACTCTCCGATGCCGGGAAGCGCTCGCAGCTCTTCGACGTGTCGGGGCAGGACGCCGTCATAGTTCTTTACAATCGCCTCCGCCGCCTTCTTCAGATTCCGCGCCCGGGAATAATAGCCCAGCCCCTGCCAGAGCTTCATCAGACGATCCTCGGAAACGGCGGCCAACGCCGCCACATCGGGCAGTTCGGCCAAAAAGCGGCGGTAATAGGGGATTACCGCTTCAATGCGGGTCTGCTGGAGCATGATCTCCGAAATCCAGACATGATAGGAGGTGGGCTCCTGCCGCCAGGGCAGCTCCCGCCGGTTTTCCCGATACCAGTCGACAAGACGGGGAATCGCCTCGGCCAACTGGCCCTCCCGATCCTTTTTCTCTGCTACCGTTTCTCTCTCCATCCCGTTCCCTTCTTCCTCTGTACTGCCTACCAGTTTACCATAAAAAAAGGAAAAATTCAAGCGCTTTTGCCGGCTCGTTACGCCCCAGAAAAAAAGCTCTGCGCGCACTGCACAGAGCTCCTTTTTTGCTTTTTCCGTTTTCGATTATTCCAAGCTGTTCAGCATCATGAGAAGATCTTCACGGCTGGGAGCCTGAAAGATATACCAATATCCATTATACCAGCCGCCTGCCCAGTAAATCGGATTCGGACGCTCTTTTTCCTGAATCATCTTGATTTCAAACGAAACACCACTGCATACAATTTTCTCTGCCGATTCCTCAGGCTGACGAGGCTCTGCTTCCCTCTTTGCTACCATCGTGTATCCCGACCCAATGGGACTGAAGGAAAAGTGATAGCTGCCATCTTTCCCGAATTCCCGCACTTCCGTCACCCGAACCTCCTCCGGGATTTCGGTGGGAAAAAGAAATTCCAGCTTCTCCTTTTCTACAAGTCTCGCAAGACTCTTGTAAGAATGCTTCTCTTCTCCGTTTACATACGTCACTTTGTTTCTTTGGTTATGTTCCCAAACGGTCATGCCGATGTAGAACGATGCGGCAAGGAAAAGAATTGCCAATCCCAAACACCCGATAATCACTGCTGCCTTTTTTCTTTTGCTCAACACACTCTCTCCTTTGACTCAGGCTGCACTCTTTTAAATCGCCCTTTTCTCCGCTATTCCGAAGATCGTTCCGGAAACGTGAAATTACCGCTTTAAGAGAACCCATTCTATTATACGACGGCGAAAGTGAAAATGCAATCATTTTTCGGAAAAAAAACTTTATTTTGCGAAATTTATTTTTTAGTAAAAAAATTCGACAAAATACAAGATAAAAACAAAAGAAAATAAATAAGGTATATTTTGGATATTTGCTTCTTGCAATAAAAAAACTCCTCTACCGCCAATCTCAAATTCCGGCATTATTCAATCGCTTCGACATAAGCTTTTACAAACCGAAAAAGAGACTATGCCGCGGGGAGTCAACATTAACTTTTATCTTAATGTATTATGCGCTCGACCGGAGCGCCCTCTGCCGTAACAGCTGCTTTTTCCCGAAATAACTCCTTATTCCTCTGCCCTCCTGTTTAATTTTCTCGAGCTTTTCTATTGAGCCCGAACCGCTGAGAGAAACATCTATCTCTTCCGGATTCTTGAGCCTGCTTCCGTTGATCTCAAAAAGAACAAAAATCTCAAGCATCAGTTTGGAACTGGGCATACGCTGCCCCTTTTCGATATACTGAAACCACCGCAAAGAAATATTCAACTGTTCTGCTACTTCTCTCTGCGTAAACCCTCTGTCAAGCCGACATCGGTACAGTTCATTGGAAAATCGCATTTCCATCGACATAAAATTTGACATAACCTTTCTTTTTCCTCCGTTTTATAACCGTTTTTGACAATCAAAGAGTAAATACTCTTTCGAAAATAGTAGAACACCGGAAGGAAAGAATCTTTTCTGTTGAAACTAAAAAAATTTTCCTCCCGGGCTGATGTAGCTTCCGACCATTCAGATCAGAAAATCTTCCGCTACATCCAATAGCTGATAGGGAACCAGCTGCTCCGATGTACAGTGTTCCGCCAGCCTTTGCACGGCTTCTCTGTCCGAAGAGATATCCGAGATCACAGCGACCGGCACCTCCCCTTCTTTTTCGTAAGCGTAAATGCCGTAGGTCGTATAGCTCCCGATATCTGGCAGCCACCCGCTCTCTTTTACCGCAACATAACGATACAAAATTTTTCCTCCTTTCTTTCCGGCAGAAATAAAACCCCTGCTCGGCTTCCTGTTGAATTTTTTTATTGAGTAAAACCAATAAAATCAAATTCCGGGTAATAATTTACCATGATTTTTCTCATCTGTAAACGAATTATATAATGCACTTTTTCATATTTCCAACGAAAAGTCAATTTATTGCATATTCTTTCAAGAAAAACAAAATAATAATTCTAAATAGTAACAATTTGCACATTTTATGTTTTAATATGATAAGCGCTTTCGAAACAGCAAAAAAAGAAAAAATGCAAAAAGCATGTTAAAACCCATGAAAAAGGCATAAGAACCTTCCTATTTCTGTCAACAGAAGGAATATCATGGATTTTCTTGTAGAACTTCACAAATACAAGCGCAATTTTTATAGAGTTCAAAAAAATAAAAGAAAACCTTTCTAATTAAATTAAAGATAAGCGCAAACAAAAGAGCGGGTCTTCTTCTCGTTTTTCATGCCTCCCACCTTTAATATGACCGGTTTTGACAAAAAGCCCGGAAAACCGAGAGAAAATACTTTTAAAATTTTGTAATCCTTTTACAGGATCCTTTAGATTGTGTTTCGACACAATAGACACATTCCCCATTTTTCTTGTCTCTATATTCCAAAAGCAGGATTTTATCGCGCAAATCAAGGAAACTGTTGTCACAAAATGCTTGCTTTTTCCGAAAGGCTCGCCTTTCCAAATTGACGTTTTACCGCAAAACCGACCAAAATCGACAAAAAATCCAAATTTGGATTCTTTTTTTATACTTCTCGTGCAAAATTATATCCTATTTTGTGGTATGTTTTTGTAATCCCTTGACAAGCGGCAAAAATATCTGTATAATACAGGTATGTAATCAGGCTTTCGGAAAGAGCGTTCTGTTCGCCCGGAAAGGGAAAGTTTTTTCCCGTTCGGCTGGCGTCACCCTATGCTCAAAGAAAAAGTCTGATCGGGAATAGCTCCCTCTGAGAGAGAAAGAATACGAGCAAAAGAAAGGGTATTACAATGTTTTGGGAAAAATTTATTGACCTCTGCAATCAAAAGGACGCCAATCCGGATAACGTCTGCGCTGAGCTTGGCTTTTCCTACACGACCATTATGTATTGGAAAAGCGGAGCCAAACCGAATGCTGCCACACTGAAAAAAGTATCGGAGTACTTCCATGTCTCGATCGACTACCTTCTCGGTTACGATCTGATTGAAGACTGCGGCGACCCCAAGGACCGAGCAAAATATGTCTTCTGGTATAAACTGCGCCGGCTGCAGCGGAATGAAGACACCGATCTGATCGCTTTTCTGAAGAGCTTCGGAATCAAGCCCTCCTCCATGCTGATGTATAAAGCCTTCCCTCTTCCGAATGCCGAAACCATCAAAGCCCTGGCTGATCACTTCGGCGTGACCACCGATTATCTTCTGGGAATCGACACCACCGACAATCCGGATGAATCCTTTACCGAACCGGTGGAAACCTATCTCAACGCCAATGAGCGGCATATTCTGAGCCTTTACCGCAAGTGCGGACTGGAACAGAGAAAGAAGGCCACCAACTATCTCGAATCGCTGGTCGAGAAGAAATTCCGCTAAATCGAAAAAACGATCCATTAGACAAAAGCATAGGACACCTTCGCTGTTATAACAAAAAAGATCGGGTACTCCCCGATCTTTTTTGTGTTTCTGTAAAGACTCAAACTACATTGTACTAAAATACAGCCTTATAATTTCCCGTTTTTCCCTCTTCTCACTTCGGTTTGCTTTTGAAGAAGACTGCCGCCAGAAGGGCAAATACCAGCGCGGCCGTAATGCCCGCTGCCGTGGCCGTGAGTCCGCCGGTCAGAACGCCGATCAGCCCGGTTTCATCCACGGCCTTTTCCACCCCGCGGGCTAAGGAATAGCCGAAACCTGTGAGGGGCACGGTTGCCCCCGCCTTACCGAATTCCACGATCGGCCCATACAGGCCCACGGCGGTGAGAATAACACCGAGCACCACATAGCCCACCAGAATACGGGCCGGCGTCATGCGGGTCTTGTCGATTAAAATCTGGGCAATGGTACAGAGAATGCCCCCCACGAGAAAGACCGACAGATAGGTCAGAAAGGTTTCCATAGTATCCTCCTTCTCAGACGCCGCAGAGGTGAACCAGATGAGCAATCGAGACAATCGAAAGTCCCTGCTGCACGCTGGTGGGGCTCATGAGCGCCCCGGTACCGATAAACAGTATATTTTTCAGTTTTCCTTCATTGAGATCGGGGAAAAGCCGGGTAGCCGCCACCGTAGCCGAGCAGCCGCAGCCCGAGCCGCCCGCGTGCATGTCCTGCAGATCGCAGTTATAGATCAGAAGGCCGCAGTCGTCGTACTGAGCGTCAATCGGCATGTTCTTCTGCGCCATCATCATCTTGGTGATCTCGTAGCCCTCCCGCCCCAGATCACCGGTGACGATCTTGTCGTAGTCGGCGGGAGTGGTGCCGCTCTCGTTAAAAAAGCGCATCAGCGTGTCCACGGCAGCGGGAGCCATGGCCGCCCCCATATTGCCAAGATCGGTGATTTTGCTGTCCACGCTTCGGCCGAAGAAGATGTCCCTCACCTGTACGCCTCCCTCTCCCTGACCCACCAGAAAAGCCGCCGAACCGGTCACGGTGCGCTGGGCGGTGGGGGTGCGCTGTCCCCCATACTCTAAAGGAAAGCGGAACTGCCGTTCCGCCGAACAGAAGTGGGAGGAGGTCACGGCCGCCGCCACACAGCCCGAGAGGTCACAGGCCATGGAGGCAAGCGAGAGCGATTCGGCAGCGGTGGAACAGGCTCCGTAAAGCCCCACCATGGGAATATCAAAAGGAAGAAGGCCGTAACTGGAGGAGGTACACTGGTTCATCAGATCCCCGGCGAAGAGAAGGCCCACGCCGTCGTCGGCAAGCCCCGCCTTTTTCATGGCGTAGGAGAGGGCGATCTTCTGCATTTCCCCCTCCGACTGCTCCCAGGTCTTCTGGGAAAAACGCTCGCTTTCGTCGAGAAAATCGAACCGACTCCCCAAGGGGCCCTTTTTTTCGGCAGCTCCCCCGACGGCCGCCCAGGAGAGCAGCCGGACTTTGTTTTTCAATGTGATCAGCATAGCGTTCCCCTTTCAGAACAGACCGACGATATAATAGATCAGACCGTAGATCACCGAGGCGAGAGTGCCGTAGAGAATCACCGGCCCGGCGATGATAAAGATCTTGGCGCCAAGCCCCAGAATCCAGCCCTCCGCCTTGTTGTCGATGGCGGGAGCCACCACCGAATTGGCAAAGCCGGTGATCGGCACCAGCGTGCCGGCGCCGGCGTGCTTGGCGATCCGGTCAAAAACCCCGATCCCGGTGAGAATCGCCGTCAGGAAAATCAGCGTCACGGGAATCAGCATCTTCACCGTTTCCTCCGGAAGACCAAGCCAGCTGTAAAGATCGTGAAAGCCCTGCCCGATCATACAGATTATCCCGCCGATCACAAAGGCTTTGATCGAATTGAGAAGAATCGGAGAACGGGCGGCCCGGCGATCCGCAAATTTTTTGTAATTGTCGTTCATCTGCATAAAAACACCTCTTTTTCCCCAGTATGGGCGGATCAGGAAATTTTTATTCCCGTTTCTCGTTGACACAGGCCGTTTCTTGGTGTAAAATAGGATGTATTTTTGTTTCGAAACGCAAAGGAGCCTTTCCCGTGTTTTTGCCCATACCCGACCGGATCTTTCCCGATTTTGAAGCCCTCACCCCCGCTATCCTAAAAGAAAGCGGCATCCGCTGTCTGCTCTCGGATATCGACAACACCCTGGTGACCTATGACGATGAGCGTCCCACCGAAAAGCTGCTCGACTGGCTGGCTTCTTTACGGGAAAACGGCATCACGGTCATTTTCCTCTCCAACAACAACGAAGAAAGAGTCTCTCGCTTTGCCGAAGGACTGGGGCTTTCCCATTATGCAAAAGCGCGAAAGCCCTTTGCGAAAAAGGCGCGCCATGCCCTCGCAGAGGCCGGCTTCACTCCGGAAGAAAGCGCTCTTTTAGGCGACCAGCTCTTCACCGACATCTGGACGGGCAAGGCGCTGCATCTGGCCGCCACCTATCTTGTCCCTCCCATCCGGGACAAAAAATCCCTCTTTGTAAGGGGAAAGCGACTTTTGGAAAAGCCCTTTATCGCCAGCTACCGACGCCGCGAGGCGAAAAAATCAGAAAAAAGCGGCAAATAGCCGCTCTTTTGTAAAAATCTATCGAAAAAGAAAGGAAATTTTCATGGCAGCCTTATTCGGACCCAGCGGAAACTCCAAACGCTTTTACGACGAGGGTCACAAGAAAACCATCGAAGCCTTCGCCTGGCTGAAGGAGATGGGGCTTGATGCCTTTGAATATCCGGCGGGAAACGGCATCACCGCCTCTCCTGCCACCTTTGCCGCCCTTGGAGAGGAGGCAAAGCGGCAGGGGATCAGGACCTCCTTCCACACCCCCTACTTCATTTCCCTGTCGGGAGTCGAGGAAGAAAAACGGCTCAAAAGCATCGAATACATCAAAAAGAGTGACGAGGCCGCCCGGGCCTTCGGCGCGGATATCTTAGTCATCCATACCGGAAGCGCCTCCAAGATCTCCCGGGAGGAGGCAGTGGCGCTGGCCAAGGACACCATGGAAAAGACCCTGACTGCCATTCCCGATTCCCCCGTTCGCTTCGGCCTTGAGACCATGGGCAAAAAGAATCAGCTGGGCACGCTGGAGGAGGTTCTCGACATCTGCTCGATTGATCCCCGGCTCTTTCCGGTGGTGGATTTCGGCCACATGAACGCAAGAGAGCGGGGCGGACTCTTCCCTGCCGCCGACGATTACCGCCGGGTCTTTGACCGCATCGCGCAGAAGTTGGGAGACCGCTATGCCAGGGATCTCCACTGCCATTTTTCCAAGATCGAATTCACCGATGCGGGAGAAAAGCGCCACCTGACCTTTGAGGACACCACCTACGGCCCGGAGTTTGAGCCACTGATGGAGGCCATTGTCAAAGAGAATCTCTCCCCCCGCATTATCTGCGAATCGAACGGAACCATGGCGGACGACGCCCTCACCATGAAAAAGCATTACCTCTCGCTTCTCTGAAAGCACTAAACCAACCATATCGAAAGAAGGTACCCCCATGAATACCAAGAATCCCTCCCGCCTTAAAAAACTGTTAACGATTCTTCCCGAACAAATCGACGCGCTTCTCGTCACCAATCCGAAAAATCAGCGCTACCTCACCGGCTTTGACTTTCAGGACGGACTGGTGCTGGTGACAAGAGAGCGCTCCTATCTCATCACCGATTTCCGCTACATCGAAGCGGCAAAAAAAGAGACCGACCCCGCCTTTGAAGTCGTCACCTTTGCCGGCAGCCTCTCCGAGCAGCTGGCCGAGCTTCTCGGAAGCGCCCGGACGGTGGGCTATGAAGGCTCGGTCACGGTGGAGGAGCTGGAGCGCTATCAGAACGCCCTGCCCGATCGGTCCTTTGCGAAAGCCGGCCGTCCCATCGAGACCCTCCGCATGAAAAAGGATGCCGGGGAGATCGAAGCCATGATCCGTGCGCAGCGCATCGCCGAGCAGGCCTTCGACCACATCCTCGGCTTTATCACGCCCGAGCGCACCGAGACCGAAGTGGCTCTGGAACTCGAGTTCACCATGCGCAAACTGGGGGCGGAAAGCACCTCCTTCTCCACCATCGCCGTTTCCGGCAAGAAATCCGCCATGCCCCACGGCGTTCCCTCGGATGTCAAGCTTTCTGAGGGCTTCTTTACCCTCGATTTCGGCGCCCTCTATGACGGCTACTGCTCGGACATGACCCGGACGGTGGTGATCGGCAAAGCCGACGAGGAGATGAAGCGTGTCTACAACACCGTGCTGGAGGCGCAGAACGCCGCCCTTGCGGCCTTCGACTTCGGCAAGACCGGCAAAGAGATTGATGCGGTCGCCCGGAATATCATTGACAAGGCAGGCTTTGCCGGATGCTTCGGCCACGGACTGGGTCACGGCGTCGGCATGGACATCCACGAAGCACCCCGCGTGAGCCCGGTCGCCGAAATTCCCTTAGAGGCCGGCCATGTGGTGACCTGTGAGCCCGGCATCTATCTTGCGGGAAAATACGGCGTTCGGATCGAAGATATGGTGGTTTTCCGGGAAAATACCGTGGAAGACATCACCAAATGCCCGAAACATCTGATTGAATTGTAAAAAAAATATTAACTCTATTGAAAATATTTTCCGGGCGTAGTATAATAGAGCGAATATAGAATTAAAATCTCATTATAGAGAAATTCGGAGGAATAACAAATGGTAGTAGCTGGCGACTTCAGGAACGGCGTTACTTTCGAGATGGACGGCAAGGTTTATCAGGTAATCGAGTTCCAGCACGTCAAACCCGGTAAGGGAGCCGCATTCGTGAGAACCAAACTGCGCAATGTCATTACGGGAGGCGTCACCGAAACGACCTTCTCCCCTACGGATAAGTTTGAGAACGCTTATATTGAGAGACGCGAAATGCAGTATCTCTACAACGACGGCGATCTCTATTACTTCATGGACACCGAGACCTACGAGCAGGAGCCCATCGGCAAGGATCTTCTTGGCGACTCCTTCAAGTTCGTCAAGGAAGAGATGCTCTGCAAGATTCTTTCCTACAAGGGCAAGGCCTTCTCCATTGAGCCCCCCATGTTCGTGGAACTCACCGTCACCGAGACCGAGCCCGGCTTTGCCGGTAACACCGCGCAGGGCGCGCTGAAGCCCGCCACCTTGGAGACCGGCGCCACCATCAAGGTTCCGCTCTTCATCAACATCGGCGATGTGCTGAAAATCGACACAAGAACCGGTGAATATCTTTCCAGAGCGTAAGCTTTGGAAAAGGAGAGCGTAAGCTCACGAAACCAGAGCACACGCCCCGAAACGGGAGCAAAAGCTCCCAACCGACAACCTTAAAGAAAGGCAGGGTTTTGCAAAACATGAGCAAC
>CAZGQH010000025.1:0-10572 GCA_964527575.1 uncultured Lachnospiraceae bacterium | reverse complement strand
CACACTCTGCCCAGATCGCCGCCTTGGCCGACCACCATTTCAAAATTGTGAAAGAAGAGAAGGGCGGCCGGGTAGAAACGACGCTGACCGAGCTGGACGATCGTGGGCGAAACGACGAGATTGCCCGGATCATCGGCGGCGTGAGCATAACCGAAAAAACGCGGGAAAACGCCCGGGAGATGCTGGAAAGCTCTCGGCTTCTGACCGCTTCTCTCAAAAAAGAAAAATGAAATGTATACCGAATAAGGAGTAATACCAATGGGACTTTATCAAGAATTCATCGATCGGGGTCTGATCGCACAATGCACCAACGAGGAAGCCGTTAAGGATCTTCTGGACAACCAGAAGGTCACCTTTTACATCGGCTTTGACCCCACTGCCGACAGCCTTCATATCGGCCATTTCATTCAGATGAAAATCATGGCACATATGCAGAAGGCCGGCCATACCCCCATCGCCCTCTTCGGCGGCGGCACCGGTATGATCGGTGACCCTTCCGGCAAGAGCGATATGCGCAAAATGATGACAAAAGAAACCATCGCCTACAACATCGAATGCTTCAAAAAGCAGATGGCAAAATTCATCGACATTTCGGACAACAAGGCTTACTTCGTCAACAACGGGGACTGGCTTCTCAATTTGAACTACATCGATTTTCTTCGGGAGGTGGGCGTTCACTTCTCGGTCAGCCGGATGCTGGCCGCCGAGTGCTACAAGTCCCGGATGGAGAACGGTCTGACCTTCTTGGAATTTAACTACATGCTCATGCAGGGCTACGATTTTTATCGCCTCTACAAGGACTTCGGCTGCACGCTGGAGCTGGGTGGCGATGACCAGTGGTCCAACATTCTGGGCGGCGTATCCCTTGTCCGCCGCAAGGAGGGAAAAGAGGTTTACGGACTTACCTTCAATCTGCTTCTCAACAGCGAGGGCAAAAAGATGGGCAAGACCGAGAAGGGCGCCGTATGGCTGGACGCGGAGAAGACCACACCCTACGACTTCTTCCAGTATTGGCGGAATATTGCCGATGCCGATGTGATCAAGTGCATGAAGATGCTGACCTTCCTCCCGCTCTCTGAGATTGCGGCCTATGAAAAGTTAGAGGGCAGCGAGATCAACAAGGCAAAGGAAGTTCTCGCCTACGAGGTCACCAAGCTGATTCACGGAGAGGCGGAGGCGGACAAAGCCCTTGCCACTGCCCGTCAGGTCTTCTCAGCCGGCGCAGTCAGCGAGGATATGCCCACAACGCTTCTGACCGAAGAGGACTTTGTCGATGGCGTCATTTTTGTAATCGACATGATGGTCAAGGCTTCGCTTGCGCCCTCCAAAGGGGAGGCGCGCCGGCTGATTCAGCAGGGCGGCGTCACGCTCTGTGGGGAGAAGGTGACTTCTCTCGATGCCAAGCTGACGGCGGCTGATTTTGAAAAAGAAATCATTATTAAAAAGGGTAAAAAGGTATATCATCGCTTTGCGAGAGGGTAAGTATGTTTGAAGACTACCTTGCGAAAGAATGCAGTCTGAATCGTCTGACCTATCACAGGAATATAGCATTGGCACCCTATACCACCTTCGGAATCGGCGGTGTGGCAGACTATCTTGTCATGCCGCATTCCGAGGATTCCCTTGTCTCCCTGATCGCTCTTCTACGGGAGAATAAAATTCCTTTCTTTCTTTGCGGAAACGGCTCCAACCTCTTGTTTGATGATCGGGGCTTTCGGGGCGTGGTGATCCGAACCACATCGCTTCGGGGATTCCGGATCACCGATACCGTAATCGAAGCTTTCTGCGGAACTTCGCTGATCGCGCTGTCGGCTGCTGCCGCCCGCGCCTCACTTTCCGGCCTGGAATTTGCCTGCTCAATCCCGGGAAGTGTAGGGGGAGCGCTCTTCATGAACGCGGGAGCCCATGGGGGGGAGATGGCCGATGTTCTTCTCTCCAGCCGCTATCTCGATGAGAGCGGCTGCGTCAGGGAGACCACCGAGCACGATTTTTCCTATCGCACCTCCCGCTTTCAGAAGACGGGGGAGGTGATCCTTTCCTGCCGTCTCGGTCTTTCCTACGGAAAAGGTGAGGAGATCTTACATAAAATGGCCGAAAATCGCGAGAGACGGGAAGCATCTCAACCGGTTCACCAAAAGAGCGCGGGCAGTGTCTTCCGGCGCGGTGAAGGAATCATTCCCGCCATGCTGATCGACGAGGCTGGCCTCAAGGGCATGTCGGTTGGAGACGCCGTCGTTTCTGAAAAGCACGCCGGTTTTATCGTCAACCGGGGAGGGGCTACGGCAAAGGATGTTCTGACCTTGATCGAGAAGATCAAAGAGCGTATTTTCGCGCTCTACGGCAAGGAGCTCTTCTGCGAGATCCGTTATATTCCGGAGTGCTGAGCGGAAAAGACGAGCCGTTGGTATATAAAAATTAAGTAAAGAGGAGGATCTGTCCGATGGATATTGTGCTGGTTACCGGTATGTCGGGGGCCGGAAAGACGGTTGTCGGCAATGTTTTGGAGGATTTCGGGTATTATTGTATCGATAACATTCCGGTTCCGCTGATTGCGCCCTTTATCGAGCTCTATCTGAAGCAGAACGGCAAGAACCGCAAGATTGCTCTGGTGGTGGATGTGCGTGGCTGCGAGGACTTTACCCAGCTTCTCGATGTGTTGGGCGAGATCCGGCAGAAAAACGGAGATGAATGCAAAACCATCTATCTCGATGCCTCCTCTCCGGTTCTGATCAACCGCTATAAGGAGAGCCGGCATATCCATCCGCTGGTGCTGTCGAAGCACTTGACGCTTGCCGCCGCCATTGAGGAGGAGCGCCGTATTCTTACCCCGGTTCGGAAGACTGCCGACTGTGTGCTCGACACCTCCAAGCTCTCCCTCTCTCTCTGTCGCGAGCGGGTGATTGCCTTTATTTCGGGGGATAGCTCGCCTGTTTTGGGGATCTCCTGCGTTTCCTTCGGCTTCAAGCACGGTATACCCTCCGATTCCGATCTTCTCTTTGATGTGCGCTGTTTCCCCAACCCCTATTATGTGGAGGAGCTGAAGAACCACACCGGACTGGAGCGCTGTGTTTCGGACTATGTGATGTCCTTTTCCAGTACGCGGGATTTCACCGAAAAGCTCTTTTCCCTGATCGATTCGCTTCTTCCGCTCTATCTGGAGGACGGTCGGTCGCATCTGACGATTTCGATCGGCTGTACCGGCGGCCGTCATCGGTCAGTAGCCATTGTAGAGGCTCTGGCCAAACATTTGGAGGAAAATCCCATCTGTTCGGTCATTGTTTCCCACCGGGATATACAGAAATAAAGAAACGAGGCGCCGCCGTGTCCTTTTCCTCTGAGATCAAGGATCTTCTTTCTACCATACCGATCAAAAAAAGCTGCTGCCGCAAGGCTCTCCTGTACGGTCTTTTGTCCCCTCAGTCGGTCTTTTCCGAGGGGCATTTTGCCTTTTCAACCGATAACGAAAATATCAGCACACTATTGTCCCGCCTTTTTAAACAGTGTTATGGGATTACGCCGGGCTTTGAAATGTCCGGTGAACATCCGGGTGAGAGTCAGCACTGCAAGCTGAAACCGTTGTCCACGGAGGAGCGTGCCCTTTTTCCGCAGGAATTTCCGTCCGAAGAGGTGACGGCCTGCAGCACCTGTCTTTACCACTTTCTGCGCGGCCTCTTTCTCGCGGGCGGGACGGTTTCCGATCCTACGAAAAAGGGGTACCATCTGGAGTTTCTGATTCGGGAAGAGAGTCTCGGAAAGACGGTGTATTCTCTGATGGAGGAGCAGGGTTTTTCGCCAAAGCTGACGCTTCGGCGGGGTAAACAGTCGCTCTATTTCAAAAACAGCGAGAGCATCGAAGACTTTCTCACCGCTATCGGGGCACCCCACGCAGCACTGGATCTGATGAACGCCAAAATTCTCCGCGATATCCGGAACAACGAGAACCGGCGCTCCAACTGCGATGCCTCGAATATTTATAGAGCCACCGGTGCCGCCGATCTCCAGATCCGTGCAATCCGGAAGCTGATCGATTGCGGCAGGCTTTCTCTTTTGCCGAACGAGCTGCAGATGACCGCAAAAATCCGTTTAGAGAATCCCGAATGCTCTCTTCTTGAGATTGCCGCGCTGCACGAGCCTCCCCTTACCAAGTCAGGGGTCAACCACCGTATGAAAAAAATTATGGATTTTGCCGATAACAACTGACGGGGGAAGAAACTATGGATTCTTTCGTACACCTGCACCTTCACAGCGAATACAGCCTCCTGGACGGCGCTTGCCGCATCGCCGATATTCCCAAGGCGGCCAAAGCCAACGGACATACTGCCGTGGCCCTCACCGATCACGGTGTTATGTACGGGGCGGTGGATTTTTACAAGGCCTGCAAGGAGGAAGGGATTCAGCCCATCATCGGCTGTGAGGTCTATGTGGCGGAAAAGTCGCGGTTTGAAAAGATCCGGACACAGAATTTCTTCAACTGCCACCTGGTGCTCCTGGTCAAGAACGAGACCGGCTACCGAAATCTGATTTATATGGTTTCCAAGGCCTTTACCGAAGGCTTTTATATGAAGCCCCGGATCGATATGGAGATGCTCCGCGCTCACAGCGAGGGGCTGATCTGTCTTTCGGGCTGTCTTTCCGGTCATATCAGCAAGGCTATTTTGCAGGACAATATAGAAGAAGCCGAGCGCTATGCGCGGGAGATGCTCGAGATCTTCGGAAAAGAAAATTTTTTCATCGAGCTTCAGTCCAACAGTATTCTTGAGCAAAAAATTGTGAACGAGGCGGCGCTTTCTTTGGCGAAAAAACTCGGCATCTCGCCTGTCGCGACCAACGACGTTCACTATATCCGTCGAAGCGATTCCGAGACACAGGCGGTTTTGATGTGCATTCAGACCAACAGCAAGTTGAATGCGGGCAATCCCATGGGTTTTGAAAGCGATGATTTTTATTATCGCTCCACCGAGGAGATGAAGGAGCTCTTTGCTTTTTGTCCCGAGGCGATTGAAAATACCGTTAAAATCGCCGAGCGCTGTCAGTTTGATTTTGTGTTCGGCAAAAATCAGCTTCCGGTCTATCCGGTGCCGGAAGGATTTACGCCCAAGAAGTATCTTGAAAAGCTGGCCCGGGAAGGGTTGGAGGAAAAGATTGCCTCGGGCGAGATTCAGTTCGATGACAAAATCACCCTCGACGATTACAAAAGCCGCGTCTTATACGAACTTATGGTCATTTCCAAGATGGGCTATGACGAATATTACCTGATCGTATGGGATTTTGTTCATTACGCAAGGACCCACGGTATTTCGGTGGGGCCGGGGAGGGGATCGGGCGCCGGCAGTCTGGTGGCCTACCTCATCGGGATCACCGAGGTGGACTCGATCAAATACAATCTGCTCTTTGAACGCTTTCTGAATCCCGAACGGGTGTCAATGCCTGACTTTGATATCGACTTCGGGGATGACAAGCGTGACCGGGTTATCGAATATGTCACCGAAAAATACGGAAGCGATCATGTATCGCAGATCGTGACCTTCGGCACCTTAGCCGCCAAACAGGCAATCCGCGATGTGGGACGGGCACTGGACATGCCTTACGCGGATGTGGATCGGATCGTCAAGATGCTCGATCACTCCAAGGCCACCAAGCTGGACGACCTTATGACCGAGGAGTTGAAAAAGCTCTGTCAGGAGTCCCCGGAGGTGGCCAATCTGATCGACAAGGCCCGGGCGCTGGAGGGGATGCCCCGCAATATCTCGACGCATGCTGCCGGTGTCATCATCACCGAAAAGCCCCTCGTCACCTATTTGCCTCTGACTATGAGCGGAGATATCCTCCTCACCCAATTCAATATGACCAATGTGGCGGCGCTCGGGCTTCTGAAATTCGATTTCCTCGCCCTGCGCAACCTGACCATTCTTGATCGCGCCGAAAAGGAGATTCAGAAAAACGATCCTGCCTTTTCGGTTAAGCGTATTCCTACCGACGACGTTGAGACCATGCGTCTGATCGCCCACGGTCAGACCGCCGGCGTCTTTCAGCTGGAGTCTGTGGGGCTGAAGCGGCTTCTATCCAATATGAAGCCCCGCAACATCGGAGAGATCACGCTGGCGATCTCGCTCTATCGTCCCGGTCCCATGGAGTCGATTCCGCATTACCTCGAGAATCGGGAGCATCCCGAAAAGATTACCTATAAAATTCCGCAGCTGAAGGAGATTCTCGACGAGACCTGCGGCATTATCATCTACCAGGAGCAGGTGATGCAGATCTTCCGTAAGGTGGCGAATTTCTCCTACGGCAAGGCCGATATTATCCGGCGCGCCATGTCGAAGAAAAAGAGCGGGGAGATCGAGAAGGAGCGGGCGGATTTTCTGCGGGGTGCCAAAGACAATTTTATCGACGAGAAGGATGCCACCGAGCTGTTCGAAGAGATGTGCAGCTTTGCCAAATACGCCTTCAACAAGAGTCATGCGGCTTCCTACGCCTTTATCTCCTATCGGACTGCCTATCTGAAGGCCCATTATCCGCTGGCCTACTACGCTGCGCTTCTCACTTCGGTGATGGGGAACAACGCCAAAACCGCTGAATATATCACCGATTGTGCGAAGCAGAAAATTCGCGTTCTTCCTCCCGATATCAACGAAAGCGTCACCGATTTCTCGGTGGCGGGGGATCACATCCGTTTCGGTCTGGTGGGTGTGAAGCAGATCGGATATTCCTTTGTGGACAATATTGAGAGAGAGAGAGAAAAGTCTCCTTTTTCGAGCTTTATTGACTTTGTGGAGCGCATGCTGAAATACGGGCTGACAAAGCAGCAGCTCACGGCGCTGATCGGTGTAGGAGCCTTTGATTCGCTGGGTGTGGAGCGGAACAGGCTGCTCAATTCCTCAGACGAGATTCACGCCAAGCTTTCCGAGGTTGCCGAACGGGAGATGACCGGGCAGACCGATCTTTTTTCGACAATGACGGAGGGGGAGGCACCGCCGAAGTTCGTCTTTACCTATCCTGAGTGCGAAGAGCTTTCCGCCAAGCACAAGCTGCAGTTGGAAAAAGAGAGCATCGGGATCTATCTCTCAGGCAATCTGCTTGACGATTATTCTGAAAGTCTTGCGAAAATTCCGCATACCTCAATTGCAGCTCTGCGCGCCGCCTTTGATGAAGGTGCCGAGGAATATGGTACAGTGCAAGACAAGGATGCTGTTGTGATCGCAGGAATTGTGACGAAGATTCTTCGCAAGACCACAAAGAAGGGCGATTCGATGGCATTTGTCACGGTGGAGGACTTCTTCGGTGAGATCGAGGTGATTCTCTTTCCCAAGACCTATGCGGCGGTGGGGCATCTTCTGGGGATTGACAACGCAGTGGTAATTAAGGGAAATGTCAGTGCCGATGAAGAGGAAAATGTCAAGGTTTTAGCACAGTCGCTCGTCCCCCTTGTCTCCAATTCTTCTCTTGGCGGAAAGGATCCTCTGCCGACAGGAGAAGCGGCAGCGCCGGTTTCCCCGCACCGCACACAAAATCCGTCGGTAAAGCCGGCTTCCGGTCAGGAAGAAAGTCCTTCCGCCGGCAATCCGCTTCTCGCAAAACAGCTCTTTCTCCGGCTTCCTTCCCTTGCCTCACCGGCCTATTCAAAGGTCATCGCGCTGTCCGAGATCTTCTTTGAAGAGGGCAATGCCGAGATCGTTTTATACGATGCGGAGAAGGGAAAATATACCCGGATCACCGGTCGCCGGATGCGAACCTCGCAGGTGGTAGTCGGTGCTCTCAAAAAAATATGCGGGGAAGAGAATGTCATTCTCCGTTTCTGATTAAAACCCTGTCGTTCGGGTGATACTTTTTCTAAAAACAGTTTTTCGCTTCTTTGCGGCAGGAGTTTTTATGAAAAAAGGCCTTCGGACGACAGGGCGTGTTTTTTTGACGGTATGCTCGGTGCTTTTGCTGACCGGTATTGTTGTGACGCTCTTTTTTACCT
The DNA here is from genome assembly GCA_964527575.1 of uncultured Lachnospiraceae bacterium. Lineage (GTDB taxonomy): Bacteria > Bacillota > Clostridia > Oscillospirales > CAG-272 > RGIG1993. The sequence continues at coordinate 2,609 of CAZGQH010000025.1, read as the reverse complement.
TCTATCTTGTGAGACATGTCGACAGCGATGTGGACGAAATCCTCGCGCTGGCAGGTGAGAACGGAACGCCCTCTCGTCTGTATGCTCTTAACAGTCAGGGGGAACTGGTGGAATATGCAGCCGGTGAGCTTTCTTCCGGACGGAATAACGATTATGCGGTTCTTGAAGAAATCCCCAAGCATCTGCAGAATGCCTTTATTGCCATTGAGGACAAGCGCTTTTACACGCATATCGGCTTTGATCCCATCACGACGGTGAAAGCCGCTTTCAAATATGTATTTTCCTCCGGCTCATCGCCCGGCGGCTCCACCATTACACAGCAGCTCATCAAAAACATCACGGGAGAGGACGATATTTCGATCAAGCGGAAGCTGACCGAGATCATGCGGGCGGTCAAGCTGGAAAAGGAACTGTCCAAAAATGACATCCTCGAGCTCTATCTCAACTCCATCTATCTCTCGCAGGGAGCTTATGGCGTCAAGGCAGCGGCCAAGCTCTATTTCAACAAGGAGCTTTCCGAGCTGACTCCGCAGGAATCGGCTGCCATTGCCGCTATCACCCAGGCGCCTACCAAATGGGATCCCATTCAGAATCCCGACAATAACAAGATCCGGCGGGATATTATTCTGACCGAAATGTATGAACAGGGTTATCTTTCGGAAGAGGAATATCAGGCCAGCTACGATCAGCCGCTGATCCTTGACATCAATACCGAACGGTCGGGTTACGCCACCAGCTCCTGGTATACCGATGCCCTTCTCAACGAGGCCACCCGGCTTCTTGCCGATGCACTGGATGTTTCGGAGAAGATAGCCTCCCGCCATCTGTACAACGGCGGATACCGTATTTTGATTTCGCTCAATCCCGATGTACAGGCGGTTTTGGAAAAATACTACAAGGACAGCAACTATTTTTCGGATAATGGCGCGCAGTCTTCTTTTGTCGTACTTGATCCTACCAATGGTTCGATTCTCGGTTTGGTGGGAGGGCTGGGCGAGAAGACGGCCAGCCGCATCCTGAATCGCGCTACCCAGACAATGCGCTCTCCCGGTTCCGCTATTAAGCCGCTTTCGGTTTATATGCCGGCTTTTGAGAAGGGGATCATAAACTATGGTTCGGTATTTGATGACCGTCCGCTTTACTTCGGTGAGCAGTATCCCGCGGAAGGATGGCCCAAAAATGCGACCGGCACCTATGCCGGCCGCGTTCCGCTTCGCTATGCGATCTCCCGTTCGCTGAACACCGTGGCGGTGGAGGTGCTGGAAAAGGTGGGGATCAACAACGCCTATACCTTTCTCTCGGAATCGCTTGGTCTTACAACGCTGGTCGATTCCGGCGAGCGAAACGATAAAAACCTCGCCTCGCTGGCGCTGGGGGGAATGACGAAAGGCGTCACGCTTGCCGAGCTGGTGGCCGCCTATACGCCGCTGGCCAACGATGGGGTCTACACCAGCGCGCGCTGTGTCTTAAAGATTCTTGACCGCAGCGGGAAGGTGATTGTGGACAACACCCCGGAAAGCCGCGTGGTGATCCGGGAGGAGACCGCTCAGGTGCTGACCAAGCTTCTGACGAGCGTCGTTACCGACAGCGGCGGTACCGCTTACGGCGCGCTCTCGCAGTTGTCCGGAAAATGCGAGGTGGCGGGGAAGACCGGTACCACCAGCGACAACAAGGACCGCTGGTTTGTGGGTTATACTCCCTACTGTATCGGCGGTATCTGGCTGGGATATGACACACCCGCCTCTCTTTCGGGAATCAGCGGCAAAAAGCATATCCGTCTTTGGGATTCGATCATGAGCGAGGTTCACGATATCATCGGCGAAAGCAAAGAAAATACCTTTGATTTCAGTCTGCTTGTTGAGGCAAGGTACTGCACCGAGTCCGGCAAGCTGGCATGCGACGCCTGCTACCATACCGCAAACGGAAACAAGACCGCCATCGGTTATTTTACCCGGGATTCGCTGCCCAAAGCAAAGTGCGACCGGCACCGTATTTCTTACGGGCAGGGAGAGGGTGTGATGGTAAGCGTGAGCCTGCCGGAGGTTTCTGCGGTGTCTTCCGACCGTATGACTGTTTTTCCGCAGGCGTGGGAATCCGACCTGCAGGCGTGGGAATCCGACCTGCAGGTGTGGGAATCCGGCCTGCAAACTCCTCTTACTGCTGTTGCATGGATTCCGGAGCTGACAGAATCGGCGCTCATGTCCCGGACAGAGTTTACGCGCCGCCGCGCATAGGAAGCAATCACCTCACATAGAAATGTGTGAGGTGATTTTTTTGAAAGTGATCGTTTTTGTCAAGAGGGAATTTCGCTGTGCCGATTTACGCTTTGTTCTGATCGGCATGCTGGTCAATCTGGGGCTGGGCATTCTGTCCTGCTTTATCGGCGGCCGTCCCCGGATTTACCGGCTTTTGCTGCTGCCCCGCTTTTCACCGCCTGCCTGGGCATTTGTACTTATCTGGACGGTGATCTATCTTTTGCTGGGAACGGCATTTGGTCTGATGTTTGCAGCCTGTCGGGGTACAAGCGGCAGGTGGAAGGCAATCCTCTGGTATGCCCTTCTTCTTTTCTGGCTTTTTCTCTGGTATCCGATTTTCTTCGGTGCAGGACT
>CAZGQH010000024.1:0-10582 GCA_964527575.1 uncultured Lachnospiraceae bacterium | reverse complement strand
GGTGGTGGCGTTGATTGCCTCCGCCGGTGTGGCCATCGGTCTTGCTCTGCAGGGCAGTCTTTCCAATATTGCCGGCGGTATTCTTCTCGTCATCTTCCGTCCCTTCCATGTAGGCGACTATATCAAGGTGGGCGGAGAAGAGGGAACTGTCGATGATATGAATCTCTTCTATACCATTCTGAAAAAGCCCGACAATGTCACAGTTAGTCTGCCGAATGCCATGGTCTCCAATTCTTCGTTGGAAAATCTTTCGCTTGAGGGCAAGCGCCGCGTTGACTTTACGGTAAGCGTGGCTTATGGTACCGATGCGGATCGGGTGAAGAAGCTGCTTCTTGCAATTGCCGCCAACCACGAGTTGGTGCTTGAGGATCCCGCTCCTTTCTGCCGTTTGGCCACCTTTTCGGAGAGCAGTCTTGACTTTACGCTCCGCGTCTGGGCCGACAAGGATGACTATTGGACAGTGAAGTTCGATCTCAACGAAGCGATTGACAAGGCCTTCAAGCTCTCGGGTATCGAGATCCCGTTCCCGCAGCTCGATGTTCATGTGAACAACGCGACACCCAAGGAAGACTGATTCGAGAATTTTCCTTTTTCGTTTTATAAAAAGCGTCCCGTATGGGGCGCTTTTTCTTTTGGCAGCAAGAAAATTCCGCTTGATGTGGCCGGGTACTTTTCTATCCCCAAAATAACGCATAAAAAACGACAAAAAAGCAGTGCCTACTTTCGTATTTTTTGTTCGTTATTCATATTGTGTTAATAATTCTAATGTAAAATAATAAGGTAGCGTTTTTTACGGAAACTTTACAACGGATACAGGATGTCCCGAGAGAATCCGAAAAAACAGGTCGGCCAGCTCGCTTCGGCCGGCTAAACTATTTTTGTTGAAAGGAGTGTTTTTTCTGGCAATTACGGTTTTCAAACGGTATGAAAAGAAGTATATGCTGACCCTTGCGCAGTATGAAGCCATACGTGATTTTCTGGCAGATTATATGCAGTACGACAAGTACTGTCTAAACGATAAATCCTATCAGCTGTACAATCTGTATTTTGATTCACCGAATAACGATCTTATCCGTGTCTCCACCGACGGGCCGATTTATAAAGAAAAGCTTCGTATGCGGTCTTATTACCCGTTGAGGAACAACGACGACAAGGTCTTTTTCGAGATCAAACAGAAGTATAAGGGAATCGTCACCAAGCGCCGCGCCACCATGAAGTACGGCGAAGTCATGGAGATGGCACGCACACATATGCTGCCGCCTTCCCATGCCGAGGCCTCTTATTTCGACCGGCAGGTGGAAAAGGAAATTCTGCGCATGATGACCTTCTATGATCTGCATCCAGCCGTCTACATAGCCTACGATCGGGTAGCTATGTTCGGCAAAGAGGACTCAGAGCTCCGCATCACCTTCGATAAGGAAATCTACACCAGACGCGACAATCTTACCTTTGACGGAGATACCTCCGGTATCGATGTACTTCCGCCCGGACATATCCTGATGGAGATCAAAATTCCCAATGCCATGCCGCTTTGGCTGGCTCGCTATCTCAGCGAAAATCAGATTTTCAATGCAAGCTTTTCCAAATATGGCAAAGAATACGAATACTATGTAACCGGAGTGAATCAACCGGCAATGGAGGTAAAAAATGTCTAATTTCCTGGCAGCAAATCTGATGGATTCCATCATCACATCCGATATGACAGGCGTAACGCTCAGTCTTGTGCTGAAGATCTTGCTCAGCGCCCTTGTCTTCGGAATTGTTTTAAGTGCTCTTTACATCTTCACCAACCGTCGGGACGGTTATTCGAAGGGTATGTCCTATACGCTGATCATGCTTCCTTCTATTCTGGCTATGCTTTGCGTGGTTTCCTCGAACCTCTCGGGTGCAGGGAATAACGCTACTGCTCTCAGCGCCATCTCGATCGGCGGTGCTTTGACGATTATCCGTTTTCGCAGCACGCAGGGAAGCCCGAAGGATCTGGCCTATATTTTTGCGGCTCTGACGCTCGGCCTTGCCTGCGGCCGCGGTTTTATCGGTGTGGCGGCGGTTCTCGACCTCTTTATGGTGGTCGTCATGATCGTTCTGATGCTGATCCGTTTCGGCGATGCCCGCAACCCCAAAAAGCTTCTCAAGATTGTGATTCCCGAAAGCCTCAATTATGAGGGTGTTTTCGACGAGATTCTGAAGAAATATACCAAGCAGTGGGACGTGGTCAAGGTCAAATCCTCCAATTTCGGCACGATGTTTGAGCTTTCTTATGCGATCAACATCAAAAAGAATATCAATCAGAAAGAGATGTTCGATGAGATTCGCTGTCTCAACGGCAATCTGAACGTTTCGCTTCAGAACTATGTCTACGACATAGACGCCTAATTTTCTACAGGAGTTTATCGAAATCATGAGCCGCGCAAAGAATGTAAATAATTATTACAGAGAACAGGAAAGAAAAAAACAGCAGGAAGCAGCAAAGAAGCGCAATCGTATTCTTTTGATCGTTGTCGCGGCCGTTTTGCTGGTTGCGATTGTCCTTACGGTTATTTTTTCCTTCGTTTTGAAAAAGGATCCGATCAAGGTCGTGATTGATGTAGAGAAATACGGCAAGATCACGCTGGAGCTCTATCCCGATGTGGCTCCCATTTCGGTAGAAAACTTCGTAAATTATGTGGAAGAGGGCTTCTATGACGGGCTGACCTTTCACCGGGTTATCGAGGGCTTTATGATTCAGGGCGGCGACCCCTCCGGTACCGGATTTGGCGATTCCTCCCTGAAGACCATCAAAGGCGAATTTTCGGAGAATGGCGTCAAGAACAATCTCTCCTTCAAAAGAGGCGTCATCGGCATGGCGCGGTCGAACGATTATAACAGCGCGACCTCTCAGTTCTTTATCTGCCATGAGGATTCCGATCATCTGGACGGTTATTACGCCGCTTTCGGCAGAGTGATCGACGGCATGGAAGTAGTGGACAGCATTGCTGTTTGCGACAAAACCACCAAGGTAGACAGCAACGGAACCCAATACGAGCCGGCTGAAAAAATTGTAATCAAATCCGCCTATGTGCTCAAATAAGGAATTTCTTATGAACGAAATAAAAGTTAATTTAGAGATCAAGAACTACGGAACCATCACGCTGGCGCTCTGTCCCGATGCGGCGCCGATTACCGTGAAGAATTTTGTGGACTATGTGGAAGAGGGCTTCTATGACGGACTGATTTTTCACCGGGTCATTGAGGGCTTTATGATTCAGGGAGGTGATCCCACCGGCACCGGCTACGGCGATCGATCGCTGAAGACCATCAAGGGCGAATTTGTCTCCAACGGCGTGGAAAATCCGCTCTCCTTTGAGCGGGGTGTCATCGGCATGGCTCGTTCGCAGAATCCGAACAGCGCCTCCTCCCAGTTCTTCATCTGCCACAAGGACGCAAAGTTTCTGGATCGGGACTATGCTGCCTTCGGCAAGGTCATTGCGGGCATTGAGGTGGTGGATGCCATTGCCACCTGTCCCAAGACGGCAAAGGTCGATGCCAACTGGACCCAATACGAGCCGGCGGAAAAGGTAATGATCGAACGGGCTTACCTCGTGTCGTAATAATAAATATTATAAAAAATCCCTGCGGTCAGGCAGGGATTTTTTATAATAGGGTTTCGTTATAAGGAACAATCTTTTATTGCAGCGTTGGTTGACAAAGAAAGTTTTGGGATACCGGATCACAGTAGTTGCTGGTATTATACCATGTTTTCAGACAACTGCGTACCGCCAAGTATATGGAAATGGAGGTGCTGTACCGACTGGCAGGCGTCCTTTCCGCAGTTGGTAATCACACGGAATCCGTCAGCAAGACCGAGCTCTTCGGCGATAGCGGGGATTTTTTCGAAGATCCGCGCCACAAGGGAGCTGTTTTCCGGCGTGACGGCAGCGGCCGAGGGAATATGTGCTTTGGGTATTACCAATACATGAATCGGGGCCTGAGGATTGACGTCGTGAAAGGCGAGGATCTCTTCATCCTCATAAACTTTTTTCGAAGGAATTTCACCTGCGACGATTTTGCAGAAAATACACATGACAGAAGTGCCTCGCTTTTTATCGTTTTTCTGCATTATAGCATGTTTTTTGGAAAGAAGCAAGATTTATCGCTTTTTCAAAGCCAAAAAATTTGGTAAATGAATTGACAGCGAAGAGGAAATACTATATAATAGAGCTGTAGTTTTATAACTGCTCGAAAAAACCGTCGGAAGAGAAGCTTCCGGGAAAGGCAAGGAAAAACAAATGACTGTTACCAAAGAAACCGTAATCGGCGATCTGTTGGATGAAGAGCCGGGCTGCGCGAAATTTTTATTCGAAATCGGCATGCATTGTCTGGGCTGTCCCTCCGCGAGAGGCGAATCGATCGGGCAGGCCTGTGCGGTTCACGATACCGATGCCGATGAGCTGATCGCAAAGATCAACGAGTATCTCGCATCCAAGTGACGATTCCCCTGAAAGAGAGGCTGAAAAAAGCAGCTTCTCTGGTGGGAACCCTTCCGGCCTCCTGTTCGGTTTCCGGCGGAAGCTTAAAGCGTGCGGAGGAAAGAATCGTTGCAGCGGATGTGGGCTGTGATCACGCCTATCTTTCGCTCTTTCTTCTTTTATCCGGCCTCTGTCAGGAGGTTGTCGCTTCCGACATCCGTCCCGGACCGCTGGAGGCAGCGGTCAAAAATATCCGGCAATACGGCTGCGAGGGAAGGATCCATACCGTTCTTGCCGACGGACTTGCGGGATGTGCTTCCTATGATCTTACCGATGTGTTGATCTGCGGTATGGGCGGGGACACGATCCTCGGCATTGTGAAGGAGGCGCCCTTTGTATGGAAAAAGGGAACCCGCTTGATCCTTCAGCCGATGACCGGCACGGCGGAGCTGATCCTGACGCTGGCCTCCATGGGCTTTCGCGTCTATGCGGAACGCTTTGCTTTGGAAGGCAGGCGTCCTTATCGGATTCTGGCTGCCGTTTATGAGGGAGAGATTTCCGAGGTGTCTGTCGAAAAAGCGCTGATCGGAAGCTGTTCCGATCCGGAGGACTGCGAAGCCTTCGCGGTATGGCGGCAGAAGGTTGCTGCCGGCCTTCGCAAAAAGCTGCGCGGATGTCCCGACAATTCGGAGCTTCTGGACCTTCTGAAAAAAGCGGAAGAGGATTCTTAGTCGGGCAGAAAGGAAAAATCATGACCGCAAAAGAATTATACCGGCTTCTGAACGAAGCCTATCCGCCGTCGCTCTCCTGCAGTTGGGATAACGACGGGGCAATGTGCCTCTCCGATCCCGAACGGGAAATCAAACGCGTTCTTGTTACGCTGGATATTACCGCCGGTGCTGCGGATTACGCGGCGGAAGGAAATTTTGATGCGATTGTTTCCCATCACCCCCTGATCTTCTCCCCCATGCGTTCGATCAATGGCTGTGACATCAAGTCTCGCGTCATCACCCGGCTGATGCGGAGCGGAATCTCCGCGCTCTCCTTTCATACGCGTTTAGACGCCGTAGAGGGAGGCGTCAATGACTGCCTGTGTGAAAAGCTCGGCATCGAAGATGTGAGCCCTTTCGGAAAAGACGGAGAGGCGCTCGGCCGTGTCGGTCGTATCGGGCCGATGAGCGGAAGCGCCCTTGCCGCTCTTGTGAAAGAGCGTCTTGGGGTGGATTCGCTGTCCCTGACCTGTCCCGACAAGCTTATCGAGCGGGTTGTGGTTGTGGGAGGGGCCGGAAAGGACTTTCTCGATCCTGCCATCGATTCCTTTGCCGATGCGCTGATCACCGGGGAGATTCCGTACAATGCCGCGATTGATGCGGCAGACAGCGGACTTTGCCTGATTATGGCAGGCCATTTCTTTACCGAAAATCCGGTTTTGGAAGAGTTAGAGAAAAGAATCCGCTCTTTGGATCCCGCTATCGAAATCGAATGCTATTACAGCAATCTTATAATACAACAATAACGGAGGAAGACCCGCTTGATCATCCAGCTTGAGGAAGCAAAAATTAAACTGAGACAGATCCGCAAGGATTTGGACGAACTTGCACAGGCTCTGAAAATCGAAGAGACTACGGCAAAAATTGCCGAGTTGGAGGCGCTGACCGTAGCGCCCGGTTTCTGGAACGACCCGCAGGCTTCGACCAAGACCCTGCAGGAGATCAAACAGTATAAAGACAAGGTGTCCGCCTACGAGGCTCTGGTCAGCCGGACCGAGGACGCCTATGCACTGGCCGAAATGGCCATCGAAGAAAATGATGAAAATTTTACCGATGAAGTGGTGGCTGAATTGGCCGCTGTGGAAGCGGAGGAAGAGACCCAGCGTCTTTCCGCGCTTCTGACCGGCGAATACGATGCCAACAATGCCATTCTTTCCTTTCACCCCGGCGCCGGTGGCACCGAGGCGCAGGATTGGGCACAGATGCTCTATCGGATGTATACCCGTTGGGGAGAGAACCACGGCTTTCGCGTCAAGCTGATCGATTGGCTGGACGGCGATGAGGCTGGCATCAAGAGTGCAACGATTATGATCGAAGGGCTAAATGCTTACGGTTACTTAAAAAGTGAAAACGGTGTTCACCGGCTGGTGCGCGTTTCTCCCTTTGACTCTTCGGGACGGCGTCATACTTCGTTTGCTTCGGTAGAGGTCATGCCGGAGTTTACCGATGACGGCTCGATTGAAATCCGTGATGAAGATATTGAGATCACGGCTCACCGCTCCAGCGGTGCGGGCGGTCAGCACATCAACAAGACCGACAGCGCGATCCGGATCGTGCATATTCCCACCGGTATCGTGGTGGGCTGCCAGACCGAACGCTCGCAGCTCCAGAACAAGGAGACTGCCCTCAAAATGCTGAAAAGCAAGCTTGCCGAGATTAAAGAGCGGGAAAAGCTCGAGCGGATCGAGGATATTCAGGGAAACAAGACCAACATCGAATGGGGCGCGCAGATCCGTTCCTATGTGTTTATGCCCTATACACTTGCCAAGGACGCCCGAACCGGCTACGAGGAAGGGAACATCCAGGCAGTGATGGACGGTCACATCGATGGTTTTATCAATGCTTATCTGAAGAGGAATGCAAAGCTGTAAAGCTTTTGATTCATAAAAGACCCTCATTCACCCATTATCACCTGTTACCGAAAAAGGAGGTACACACCTATGAAAAAAGCCTTTATGAAATCGAGATTCTACATTGGAATTGCCCTGTTGGTTCAGATGGTCAGCATGATCGTTCTGTTCTTCAGTCAGTGGAAGAAGAGAAAGAGCCTGTCTGCGGCCTTCTTGGCGATCGGCGCCGTTTCCGGCGCTTTGGGCGGCTATTTGGTCGCGGCCGGTGCCAAGGACGAAGAGGAAAAGAACGAGATGCTCGAAGCGCTCCGGGAAGATTTCTTTGAGATCGACGAGGACGACATCTGCGACGAGGAGGACGCTGTCTTCTGCACCGGCGATGAGTGCTGCTGCGAGAAGGCGGAAGAGCCTGCTGCCGAGAAAGAGAACGCTTCCGAGGAATAAGTCTTTTATTCGGGATCATTCCCGCCGCAGTTTCTGCGGCGGGAATGATTTTGTCAGGTCGGTGAAAACAAAATCGTACTCTATCATACAACCCGGTGACAACTTTTCCCTTTTCCTGAAAAACTCTTGCATTTATGGGGCTTTTCTGTTATAATAAGTAAGAACCATTTTTATCTTGTCCAAAGCGCCTTTGGGGCGTGAGGGAAAGCACAGCAGAATATGAATTAGGACCATACCGGCCGGGGAGATAGCGGTGCCCTGAACCTGCAATCCGCTACAGCAGGGGTGGTTTCCATTTATGAGGGCTTGCGGTGTGTGGTCTTGCGCCGAAACCTTTACCCGTTGAACGGCGGGTCTTGTGCAATTGAACACCGTGAACCATGTCAGGCGGGGAACCGAGCAGCATTAAGCGGTACATTCAATGTGCCACAGGGTTGCCTGTCGGGAGGGTGAAATTCGGGTCGCGCATGTATCGTAAGTTCGAACAATGGTGTATGGTCTTAATTGATATCCTGCTGTGTTTTTTTTGAGGTCTTGCTTTGCCTATGAAAAAAAGAATTTCTGTCATTCTTCTCTTGTCCGTCCTGACGGTGGCACTTGTCCTGACAACGCTCTTCTTCGCCATTCGCAGCGATTTTCGCTTTCTTGTCGGGGAAAAGCTTTCAGGACTTTTTCGTTCTGCGGAGGGGAGTCTTGTATCGGGCGATTGCGATGAATATACGCTTGACGAGCTTCGTGAGATGGAGAATGTTCTCTTCGACGATTCGCTTTTTCTGGTCAATCGGGAATTTATGCTGAGCGAGTCCTATAAGCCGACGATCGTTTCTTATAAAGATGTTTCCATGTCGGAATCGATGGTCGATCCTTATGCCGCCCTGGCAGAGGAGGTCTACACCCGTTTTGGTACGAAGCTTTATATTCGCAGTTCTTATCGCACACCGGAGGAACAGGCCGAGATTGTCGATACCACAGCTTCGGATGTGGCGGCGGCAGTGGGTGCCAGTGAGCATCAGACCGGACTTGCTCTCGACGTCTATGTGAAGGGCTATGCGGGGAGCAATTTTATCCGCTGCGATGCCGGCCGCTTTGTCAATCAGGAATGCTGGCGCTACGGTCTCATCATTCGCTATCCCCACGGCAAGACCGATATCACCGGTATTACCTATGAACCCTGGCATATCCGCTATGTGGGAGCGCCTCATGCCGAACTGATCTATAAGAATTCTCTGACGCTGGAAGAGTACATTACGGAATTTCTTCCGGTTGATCGTTTTCTTTCTTACGGGGAATATCAGATTTCCCGTCAGAAAAATAAGGACGCGCTGCAAATCCCCGCGGGGGCTGACAGCATCGTCATCTCTCCCGATAATACAGGATATTATATTGTTACGGCCCATATGGCGGCCGCCTAAGTTATGCCGAATTTGCGAGGTGATTTTCCATGCATCAGGCCCTTTACCGCAAATACCGTCCCACAACCTTTGACGATGTGGTGGGACAGGAGCATATCACCTCGGTGCTTTCCTGGGAGGTGGCCAACAATAAGGTCAGCCATGCCTATGTTTTCTGCGGTTCGGCAGGAACCGGCAAGACCTCCTGTGCCAAGATTCTGGCGAAGGCGGTCAACTGCGAGAATCCGGTAAACGGCAGTCCATGCAATCGCTGTGCCTCCTGTCGGGAGATTGATGCCGGTGCCTCGGTGGAGGTTCTGGAGATGGACGCCGCCAGCAATACCGGTGTGGACTACATACGGGAGATCCGCGAAGAGGTTATTTTTACTCCCAGTGAGGTTGGGACCCGGGTCTATATCATTGACGAGGTGCACATGCTTTCGGAAGGGGCGTTTAACGCGCTCTTAAAGACCCTGGAGGAGCCACCCAAGTCGGTTATTTTTGTGCTTGCTACCACCGAGATCCAGGATATCCCGGCAACCATTCTCTCCCGCTGTCAGCGCTTCGATTTCAAGCGCCTTTCAACCGAAGATATCCGAAAGCGACTTAACTACATTGCTTCGCAAGAAAGCATTCAGTTAGAGCAAGAAGCGGCGATTCTCATTGCCCGTCTTTCCCAGGGCGGTATGCGTGATGCGGTCAGTCTCTTTGAACTCTGCATCGATCGGGAGGGAAGAGTTACCGAGGAAAATGTCCGGGCAGCGGCCGGTATTGTGGGACGAAAGACCCTGATGGAAAGTGTAACGGCGATTGCGGACGGAAATTGCGGGTCGCTCTTCGCGATTCTTGCCGATCTCTATCGTTCTTCCAAGGATATGTCGGTCTTCCTTGCGGATCTCATCGGTCTCTATCGGGACATGCTGGTGCAGAAGGTGATGCGGATCTCTTCCTCAGAGGGGCTTAATCGGGATGTGCTGGATGTGTCGGAGCAGGAGCTTGGCGATATTGCGGTGCTCTCCGCCCGCTTTACCCGGGAGAGACTGATCTATCACATCAAGCTGTTGGAAGAAGCCTATGTGGCCATGGGCAAGAGCGAGATCAAGCGTGTCATCGCAGAGCTTGTTCTGATGCGTCTGGCGCTGGGAAAAACCGATTCTTCCCTGGAAGGGCTGGAGGCACGGATTGCCGAGTTGGAAAACCGTGTTTCTGAAGGCTATATTGCTGCGCCAGCTTCTTCACCGGCAGGGAAGGAAGCTGTGAAATCCGCTCCCGTTCTTTCGCGTGAGGATAGGGGGTGTAGCGGGAAAAGCGTCAATTTTTCTTCACCTTCTGCAGATCAACCGGCATCTGCAGATCAGCCGGCAGCCGATCATACTTTGTTAGCGACTTCTTCGCCTCAGAAGAAGCCTCCAAAGCCCCGCCCGCTGGCGGTGTGGATTGATATTCTGGACGATTATTCCGCCAAAGAACCCAGTCGTGCGCCCTTTCTGCGGAATTCGACCGCATATCTGGATATTGACGCTGTACCATGCAGGCTTTCAGTGATTGTCAACGACAGCTTTTCCAAAATGATGCTGGAAAATGCAGGCGCCGCTGAGGCGCTGCTTCGCTTGGCAGCGCGTCATGGCATAACGGCTTCTTTACTGGAATTTCAGGTAAAACCGCCGAGTGGACTGGAC
>CAZGQH010000023.1:0-10738 GCA_964527575.1 uncultured Lachnospiraceae bacterium | reverse complement strand
GGGTCGAGACCCAGCGTCCCCTTGCCCTGGACGGGAGGCTGCAGGAGGAGGTTGCGAAGGTTTACCGAGAAGACCTTCATGGCACTCTCGCAGGCGCTGTCGGTGAGGGAATTGCGGATTTCCCGCTCGATGGAGGGGAAGATCAGCCGGTCGTAGGCGTCGTTTGCGGCGGCGATCACCGCGTCGGTGCAGGGGGTGTTCTCCTTCACATGGCAGGAGAAGACGATGGCGATGGCCTTTGCCCGGTCGAAGGAGATCGACACCTTGAGCTTGCCCTCCCGCTCACCCCGGTTGACGGCAAGCACTCTGTGGCCGGCGATTTTTTCGGTCTTTTCGGAATAATCGGCATAGTTTTCATAGACGCCGAGATCCTCCTCGGCCCCCTTCGAGACGAGCTGTCCGTTCATCATGCAGACATAGCGCAGGCGCTTGCGGAGCTCCGCGTCGTCCGAGATCATCTCGGCGATGATATCGAGGGCACCGGCCAGCGCCTCCTCGGCGCTTGTCACGCCGAGTTCTTCGTTGATATAGTCGGCTGCCATCTCCTCCGGGCGCCCCGAGCCCTTCTCCTGGGCGTAGATGGCCAGTGCCAGCGGCTCCAGTCCTTTGGCCTTGGCGATCGAAGCGCGGGTCTTTCTCTTGGGGCGGTAGGGACGGTAGATGTCTTCAATTTCGGTGAGGGTGGCGGCGGCATCCAGTGCGGCGGCCAGCTCCTCGGTGAGCTTGCCCTGCTCCTCGATGGCGGCCCTCACCTTTTCCCGGGTCTCGTCCAGATTGCGCAAATAAGTCAGCCGCTCCGAGAGGGCGCGGAGAACCTGATCGTCCAAAGAACCGTGAGCTTCTTTCCGGTAACGGGCGATGAAGGGAATGGTGTTGCCCTCGTCGATGAGTCCCACCGCCGCCTCCACCTGCCATATCTTGATGCCGAGCTCCTCGGCCAACTTTGCGATAACATTCATAAATTTTACCTTCCTGCTTGGTATTGTCTTTATTATAGCAATTTCTCCCTGAAATTGCAAGGACTTTTTGCCGAACAAAGGCTTTGCCAAGGTGGTCCCTCGGTTTGAGCGTATCGGCAGAACACTGCCAGGTTTGTTTTCCATGCACTTTAAAAAGATTTTATAAGTTTTTGTTTTTCAGGTGTGGACATTTTACTTTTCTTGTGCTACAATAAATCGGTTAAAGGAGGCTTGAGAATGGAATTTTGTTCGGTCGGGCTTTGCCACCGGGAGGCGGTGGAAGAGATCCGCGCCCGTGCGGGGCATGTCACCTCCTCTCACGCCTTTTCCTCCCTCTTTCTCTGGCGGCGCTCGCAGGGGCTGACCATTGCCTTTCGCGGATCTGCCTTCCTTGTAAAGAAGGAAAACGGTGAGCTCTTCTTTCCCTGCGGGGAGAGGGAGGCTGCGGCTTCGCTTTTCCGGGAGGCACGGGAGCTTTTCCCACAGGCGCCTTTTCGCTATGTGAGAAAGGAAGAACTCGACTTTGCTCTGTCGCTGGCGGACGACTTGACCGCCGTACCGGCTCCCGAGGATCGGGAGTACCTTTACGACCGCGACCAGCAGATTGCCATGCCGGGCAAGCGTTTTACCTATCAGCGCGCCAAGTGCAACAAGGCGCGGCGGCTCGGTGTGACCGAATCCCGTCCCCTTACGGCAGATCTTCTGAAAAAAGCGGAGGAAATGGCGCGGGAATGGGCATCACGGCGGAAGGATCCCGGCGATCTTGCCGAGACCTTGGAGGCTCTTTTTTACTTCGATGCCCTGGGGCTTTCGGGCAACATGCTCTTCTGTGACGGTGCGCCGGTCGGCTTTCAGCTGGGCAGCTATCTTACTCCCGACACTTTCGACATCCATATTGCCAAGACGCTGGTTGACGACGTGGATACCCTGATGAAATGGGAGCTCTACCGCACCCTGCCGGAATCGGTGGTCACCATCAACCGGGAGGAGGATCTGGGAATCCCCGGGCTTGCCCTCCACAAGGCCGACGCAAAGCCTTCGGCCTATCATGAATTTTATCGTTTATCCGCTCCCGCCACCCCGGTTTCCCGGGCTGTGGGACACGAAATATAAGACGGTCATAACCGAAAGGATGAATGCTTATGAAAATGCGTGCTCTTGTAAAAAAATCTCCCGAGCGTGGTCTCTGGGAAGAAATGGTGGACGTCCCCAGTCCGAAACCCGGTGAGGCTCTTATCAAGATCCACAAGGTGGCGATCTGCGGAACCGACGTTCATATCTATGACTGGAACGATTGGGCGCAGAAGACCATCAAGACGCCCATGATTATCGGCCATGAGTATGTGGGCGAGATCGTGGAGATCAACGGCGTGACAAATTCCTTCAAGGTGGGCGATCTTGTCAGCGGCGAGGGTCACGTGGTCTGCGGCAAGTGCCGCAACTGCCGCGCCGGCCGCTTCCACCTCTGTCCCAACACCCAGGGTATCGGCGTAAACCGCACCGGTATCTTCGCCGAATATGCCTGCATTCCGCTTACGAACCTCTGGCTCTGCGATCCCTCGATTCCCGAGGAAATGTACGCCATCTTTGATCCCTACGGCAACGCCACCCACACCGCACTTTCCTTTGGCATGGTGGGCGAGGATGTGCTCATCACCGGCGCAGGCCCCATCGGCATCATGGCTGCTGCCATCTGCAAGCATGTGGGTGCTCGGAACGTTGTACTTACCGACCTGATCGACTACCGTCTCGACCTTGCCCGCAAGGTCTGCCCCGGCGTGACTGCGGTCAACACCGGCAAGGAGAACCTTTCCGAGGTCTGCCATTCTCTCGGCATGAAGGAAGGCTTTGATATCGGCCTTGAGATGAGCGGCAACGGACGCGCCCTCAACAGCATGATCGACAGCATGATCAACGGCGGCAAGATCGCCCTTCTCGGTATCCAGAACCCCGGCACGGTGGTGGACTGGAACAAGGTGGTCTTCGGCTGCCTGCAGATCAAGGGTATCTATGGCCGGGAGATGTTCGAAACCTGGCACAAGATGACCACCATGCTGCAGAGCGGACTGGACATCAGCGGTGTCATTACCCATCGTCTGCCCTTCGACGAATTTGAAAAGGGCTTTGAGCTGATGCTTTCGGGCAACAGCGGCAAGATTGTTTTGAGTCTCTGAGGAAACGAGACAGAAGGAGATCGATATGTTTAATAAAGCAAAAACCGTTATTTCCGATATTTTGGACGACATCCGCGCGCAGGGTCTTTGGAAGAACGAGCGGGTCATCACTACCGAGCAGGCCAATGTCATCAATACCACCGAGACCACAGGCGTGATCAACTTCTGCGCCAACAACTATCTCGGCCTTGCCAACAACAAGGAGATCATCGAGGCGGCCAAGGCCAGCTACGACAAGTACGGCTATGGTCTTTCCAGTGTGCGCTTTATCTGCGGCACCCAGAAGATCCACAAGGAGCTGGAGGCGAAGCTCTCCTCCTTCCTCGGCACCGAGGACACCATCCTCTACTCCTCCTGCTTCGACGCCAACGGCGGCTTCTTTGAGACTATCACCACCGCCGAGGATGCCATCATCTCCGACGAGCTCAACCACGCTTCGATCATCGACGGCGTCCGTCTGTCGAAGGCAAAGCGCTATCGCTATAAGAACAACGACATGGAGGATCTGGAGCGCTGCCTGAAGGAGGCGGATGCGGCCGGTGCCCGGCTGAAGGTCATCGCCACCGACGGCGTTTTCTCGATGGACGGCATCATCGCCAACCTGAAGGGCGTCTGCGATCTGGCCGACAAGTATGACGCGCTGGTCATGGTGGACGATAGCCACGCCACCGGTTTTGTGGGTGCTACCGGCCGGGGCAGCGCGGAGCACTGCGGCGTGCAGGGACGTGTGGATATCATCACCGGCACCTTCGGCAAGGCTTTGGGCGGCGCTTCCGGCGGCTTTACCTCCGGCCGGAAGGAGATCATCGATCTTCTCCGTCAGAGAAGCCGTCCCTACCTCTTCAGCAATACCCTGGCTCCCGCTATGTGCGCCGCTACGCTCAAAGTGCTCGAAATGCTCGAGCGCGACACCTCCCTGCGGGATAAGGTCATGGCCAACGCCGACTACTTCCGTCTCGAGATGACCTCCCGCGGCTTCGACCTGGCCGGCGCAGGGCACCCCATCGTTCCGGTGATGCTCTATGACGCGCGCCTGGCTGCTCAGGTGGCCGATTTTATGCTTGAAAAGGGAATCTATGTCACCGGCTTCTATTATCCGGTAGTTCCGCAGGGCAAGGCCCGCATTCGTACCCAGATGTCCGCTGCCCATTCCAAGGAGGATATCGACAAGTGTGTGGCCGCCTTTGTGGAGGCTAAAAAGGAATTTGGATTCTAAAACCGTCCGAGAGCCGCCTGGTTTCCCATCTTTTTTGTGGGTACAGGCGGCTTTTTCTCTGCTCGGACAGGGCTAAAATGCGATGTGTTCTTCGTTTTTTGCTTTTTTAAATGGACTAAATCGCTTTTTAAACAAAGAGTAGGAAAATATTGTACAAACAAGAATTTTTTTGAATAACCTGTTGATTTTACAGGATTAATGTGATATAATACCACTCGGAGAAAGCGTGAAGACCCTATTAATAATCAAAACGGAGGAAACAAAGAATGGTAGTTCTCACCGAAGCCGAAAAGAAAGAAATGTGTCGTGTTGTCGCCGAGCACCTTCCGAAGCTGCGTCAGCTTCTCAATGTTACGCAGGCGGAGCTTGGATATCTCTGCGGGTTTTCCCGCATCCGTGTTTCCCAGATCGAAACCGGCAAGGCGCACATGTCCTGGTCCCAGCTTACCTCGATTATGCTCGTCTGTGACCTCAACCTGCAGGCAAAGGAGTATTTCTATGTCAACGATCTTCTTGGCCCCAGATTCCTGCAGTTTATCCAGAGAAAAGACGAAAATATTCCCCCGGATGTAAATGTGGATGTCCGTCCCGAATTGCTCCGGATGAATCGCGGTTAAATGAATAGCAACGCATCCGTCGACGACTGCCGGCGGATGCGTCGGTTTTTGCGGCGTTTTGCCGCGGAAAGGCAAGAAAGATGACAATTTCGGGTCTTCAGAAGCTTACGCTTCTTGATTTTCCCGGCAAGACGGCCTGTATTGTGTTTACACGGGACTGCAATTTTCGCTGTCCCTTCTGTCACAATGCCGCTCTTGTCACCGAAAAGGAGGGGGAGACCCTTTCCGAGGGCGAAGTGCTCGCCTATCTTGAAAAACGAAAGAATCTGCTTGACGGCGTGAGCATTACCGGCGGCGAGCCGCTTTTGCAGAAGGATATCGCCGGTTTCATCCGGGCGGTGAAGGCGCTTGGCTATGCGGTCAAGCTTGACACCAACGGAACCTTTCCCGAACGGCTGGCGCCCCTTCTTTCCGAGGGGCTTCTCGATTATGTGGCCATGGATATTAAAAACGGCCGGTCGGGCTATGCGGCGGCTGCCGGCCTTCCGGTTGACATCGGTCGGATCGAGAAAAGCGTGGGGTTGATTACCGCCTCCGGGGTGGATTACGAATTCCGCACGACGCTGGTGAAGGGAATTCATGACGAGGCCTCTTTCCGGGAAGCGATGGAGCTTATCCGGGGGGCAAAGCGCTTTTTCCTTCAGAAATTCGTCGATTCCGGCAATCTTATCGACGGCAGAGGGCTTTCGGCCTTCAGCCGGGCCGAGACCGAGCGTTTTGCCGCCATTGCTCGGGAGTATGTGGAGGAAGTCGCGCTGCGAGGGATGGATTGACCGGAACAATAAGCAGTCTCTTGCAGAAGACGCTCTCTGACAGAATTTATTCTTAAAAAACAAGGCTTTTTCCCGAAAAAGCCTTGTTTTTTCTCTTTTCGGGAGATACTTTGGGTAGGGGAGATGTTTCTTTTTTCTGACAGGGCTGTCTTCCGGGCGAACGGGGGGAATTTCTGTTGACAATTGGGGGGCAATGTTATATAATGACAACGAATCAGGTCGTTTTTTATTTTGTGCAGAAACGAATGACAGACGGAGGAAATACGAGTATTCATGAGTAAATATTTCGGTACCGACGGCTTCCGCGGGGAAGCGAATCGGACGCTTACAGCCGAGCATGCCTTTCGCATCGGCCGCTATATCGGCTATCTCTTTTCGAAAGATCATCCCTGCCGGGTGGTAATCGGCAAGGATACCCGCCGCTCCAGCTATATGCTGGAATACGCGTTGGTGGCGGGGCTGACGGCCAGCGGCGCCGAGACCTCGCTTTTGCATGTCACGACCACCCCCTCGGTGGCCTATGTGGTACGGGCGGACGGCTTTGACTGCGGTATTATGATTTCGGCCAGCCACAATCCCTATTACGACAACGGCATCAAGCTGATCGCCTCCACCGGCGAAAAGATGGGGGAGGAGGTCACCGATGAGATCGAAGCCTATCTGGATGGGATGCGTCCCGAGCCTCCGCTTGCCCTGCGGGACAAAATCGGCGCCACCCGGGACTATGCCGCGGGACGCAACCGCTATATCGGCTATCTCATCTCGCTGGCCACCCGCTCTTTCCGGAACCTGAAGATCGGTCTCGACTGCGCCAACGGCAGCGCCTGGAACATCGCCCGGTCGGTCTTTGAGGCGCTGGGGGCCCGTACCTATACCATCAACGACAGCCCCGACGGCACCAACATCAACGAAAATTGCGGCTCCACCCATATCGGGGGACTGATCGGGCTGGTGAAGGAGAAAGGGCTGGATGTGGGCTTTGCCTACGACGGCGACGCCGACCGCTGTCTGGCTGTGGACGACAAGGGAAATCTTGTTTCGGGCGACCATATTCTCTATATCTGCGGCAAATATATGCGGGAGAGAGGGGAGCTTGCCGGCAATACGGTGGTCACCACCGTGATGAGCAACATCGGCCTCTACAAGGCGCTGGAGGCGGCGGGCATCGAGAGCATCAAGACAAAAGTGGGCGACCGCTTTGTCTATGAGGCCATGCAGCAGGGGGGCTACCGTCTCGGGGGCGAGGAATCGGGGCATATCATCTTTTCGAAATATGCCACCACCGGAGACGGCATTCTCACCTCGCTGAAGCTTGTGGAAGTGATGCTCGAGAAGAAGAGCGCGCTCTCCCGTCTGGCGGAAGAGGTCACGATCTATCCTCAAAAGCTGAAGAATGTCCGGGTAGCCGACAAGGCGCTTTCGGAAAAAATCCTATCCCACCCGCGGCTTACCGGCGCGGTTGCTGCCTGCGAGCGGGAGCTTGGGGAAAGCGGACGGATTCTGATCCGTCCCAGCGGCACCGAGCCTCTCATCCGGGTGATGGCGGAGGCAAAGACCGAGGCTCTCTGTACCGAGAAAGTAGACGCCCTTGCGGCGGTGATTGAGGAGCTTGCTGCCGGATTGTCCGGGGATAGCTCGCTTCTGTGACGAAAGGGGAAGACTATGTGCGGAATTGTAGGTTATATCGGGGAGGAGGCCGCCGCGCCGATTCTCCTGGAGGGACTGAAGAAGCTCGAATACCGCGGTTATGATTCGGCGGGGATTGCGGTCTTCCGAGACAAAGGGCAGATCGGGATCGTCAAGGCCAAGGGGCGGCTCTCTTCGCTGGAGAGTCTGGTCTCGGTGTCGGACCTCGAGGGGACGGTGGGTATCGGCCACACCCGCTGGGCCACACACGGAGAGCCCAGTGTGCCCAATGCCCATCCCCATTTCAATGCCGACCACACCATTGCGGTGGTACACAACGGCATTATCGAAAACTATACCGAGCTGCGTGAGCGTATGATCGCCCGGGGCTACCGCTTTGTCTCGAGCACCGATACCGAGGTGGTAGCGCACCTTCTTGACTATTACCGGAAGCGCTACGGGGACCCCAAGGAGGCCATCAGCCACGCCCTTACCCGCATCGAGGGCTCCTATGCCTTCGGCATTCTCTTTGCCGACTGCCCCGACCGGGTGTTTGCCACCCGCAAGGACAGCCCGCTGGCAGTGGGGCTGGGGAAGGGCTGCAATTTTATCGCCTCCGATGCTCCCGCCATTCTGAAGCACACCCGGAATGTGATTTATATCGATAATTATGAGATCGCCGAAATCACCCGGGAGGAGGTAAAAGTCTATAATCTCGACCAGGAGGAGCTGGTAAAAGAGCCTGTCCGCATCGAGTGGGATATCGAGGCCGCCGAAAAGAACGGGTTTGAGCACTTCATGCTGAAGGAGATCTACGAGCAGCCCGCCGCTGTCCGGAATACCCTCTCCCCGCGGATTCAGGGCGGGAAAATCCGCCTGGAGGAGCTGGGACTTTCCGAGGAAGAGATCCGGAATCTGAGAAAGATCTATGTGGTGGCCTGCGGCTCGGCCTATCACGCCGGTATGGTGGGGAAATATGTCATCGAAAAGCTTTCGCGGCTTTCGGTAGAGGTCGATCTCGCCAGCGAGTTCCGCTACCGTGAGCCGATCTTTGAGGAAAATTCCCTCTGTCTTGTCATCAGCCAGTCGGGGGAGACCGCCGACACGCTGGCCGCCCTGCGGGAGGCAAAGGCCCACGGGGTGAAGACCGTGGCGATTGTCAATGTGATCGGCTCCTCCATCGCCCGGGAGGCCGACAGTGTGATCTACACCCACGCCGGGCCGGAGATCTCGGTGGCTACCACCAAGGCCTACAGCGCCCAGATCGCGGTCACCTATCTTCTGGCACTCTATTTGGGATATGTCCGGGGTAGGCTTTCCGAGGAGGACTATCGGGCCTATATCCGGGAGCTTCTGGCGATTCCCGATAAGATTGCGGTGCTTCTCGGGGACAAGGAGAGCATTCAGCGCTTTGCCGCCAACAAGGCGGTGGAGAAGGATATTTTCTTCATCGGCCGGGGCGTGGATTACGCCGCCGCGCTGGAAGGCTCTCTGAAGCTGAAGGAGATTTCCTATATCCATTCCGAGGCCTATGCCTCCGGGGAGCTCAAGCACGGCACGATCTCCCTGATCGAGGAGGGAACGCTGGTGGTCTCGCTGGCGACCCAGCCCGCCCTCTATGAGAAGCAGAACAGCAATACCAACGAGGTAATCTGCCGCGGGGCAGAGGTCTTCGCTCTTACCTTCCGCGACAATATGCCGCTTCTTTCCTCCGCCGCCTTTTCGGTGGAGATTCCGTCGATTTCGCCGGTTTTTGCCGCCTCGCTGGAGGTGGTGCCCCTGCAGCTCTTTGCCTACTATGTTTCGCTGGCCAAAGGGCTCGATGTGGATAAGCCCCGCAATCTGGCCAAATCGGTGACGGTGGAATAAGCCGATAACAAAAGAGATACAGCAACCCGCCTGCACAAGTCGTATTTTTAACCGACTTGTGCAGGCGGGCTTTGTTTTTGGAAATTGGGAGGAAATTGTCCTTCCTTATGGAAAAAACGGGGCTGTATGTCGGGAAAAAATGGATGGCAGATCCGAAAAGATCCGGCGATATTTTGTGGTATAGGATTAAGTTGTACAAAAACAGACACTATATCTTGTGGCATTTGTCAATTGACAAGAAGAGCCTGCAGATGGTATACTGTAATCACGGTGCGCGGCCTGAAAACAGGAGCGCGAAAGAGGGCGGTCGAGAGATTAAAGCCGGTCAAACGGCATCCGACACCGCATCAGTGAAGGAGAATAAGATGTATCAGGTCATTAAAAGAGACGGAAAGATTGCCGATTTCAATATCAGCAAAATCAGCGGCGCTATTACCAAGGCCTTTGAGGCGCAGGAAAAGCAGTATCACCCCTCGGTGATCGATCTGCTTGCCCTGAAGGTAACGGCGGATTTTGAATCCAAGATCGTCGACGGCAAGATCGCCGTGGAGGACATTCAGGACAGCGTGGAAAGCGTTCTGATCCAGGCGGGCTATGCCGATGTGGCCAAGGCCTACATCCTCTACCGCCGGCAGCGGGAAAAGCTCCGCAACATGAAATCCACCATCCTTGACTATAAGGAGCTGGTGGACAACTATGTCAAGGTCAACGACTGGCGCGTGAAGGAAAATTCCACCGTTACCTATTCGGTGGGCGGTCTGATTCTCAGCAACTCGGGCGCCATTACCGCCAATTACTGGCTCTCCGAGATTTACGACGATGAAATTGCCAAGGCACACAAGAGCGGCGACCTTCACCTCCACGACCTCTCGATGCTCACCGGCTACTGCGCCGGCTGGTCGCTGAAGCAGCTGATTCAGGAGGGCCTCGGCGGCGTGCAGGGCAAGATCACCTCCAAGCCCGCCAGCCACTTAGCTACCCTCTGCAACCAGATGGTCAACTTCCTTGGCATCATGCAGAACGAGTGGGCGGGGGCGCAGGCCTTCTCCTCCTTCGATACCTATCTTGCTCCCTTTGTCAAGGTCGACAATCTCGACTATCATCAGACCAAAAAGTGCATCGAGGCCTTTATTTTCGGTGTGAACACGCCTTCCCGCTGGGGTACCCAGGCGCCCTTCTCCAATATTACCCTCGACTGGACGGTGCCGGACGATCTGGCCGAGCTTCCCGCTATCGTGGGCGGCAAGGAGATGGACTTCAAGTACAAGGACTGCAAGCGCGAGATGGATATGATTAACCGCGCCTTCATCGAGACCATGATCGAAGGCGACGCCAACGGACGGGGCTTCCAGTATCCCATCCCCACCTACTCCATCACCCGCAATTTCGACTGGTCGCCCACCGAGAACAACAAGCTTCTCTTTGAGATGACCGCCAAATACGGCACCCCCTATTTCTCCAACTACATCAACAGCGATATGGAGCCCAGCGATATACGCAGCAT
>CAZGQH010000022.1:0-11021 GCA_964527575.1 uncultured Lachnospiraceae bacterium | reverse complement strand
AAGGCTTCTTCGGTGAGGCTGTCGCAGTAGACGGAGGGGGGAACCATACCTAAGTCTCTTCCCGCTGTTCGATGGTGGAGAACTTGGTGAACTGCCCGTACCAGCCCATCTTGATGCCGTTGTCGGTGCCGCCGTGACGGTTTTTCGCCACAATGACCTCGGCAACATTTTCATCGGCAGGGGTTTTGCCGGTTCCGTCGTCGTAATACATTTCCCGATAAAGGAAAAGGACGACATCGGCGTCCTGCTCAATGGCACCGGAGTCACGCAGGTCGGAAAGCATGGGTTTTTTGCTGGTTCGGCTCTCAGGACCACGGGAAAGCTGGGCACAGCAGACCACGGGAACGCCTAAATCCTTGGCCATCAGCTTCATATTTCGCGAGATGTCGCCGACTTCCAGCACACGGTTGTCGATTTTTTTGTCGCTCTGCATGAGCTGCAGGTAGTCCACTACCACAAGACCGAGATTTTTCATTTTGCGAAGCTTGGCCTTCATGCCGGTGATGGTGATACCAGAGGTGTCGTCGATATAGATTTCGCAGGCGGCCAGATATTCCGAGGCCCGGGCCAGCTTATCCCAGTCCTCCTTGGAGAGGGCACCGCTGCGCAGCTTGCCCGATTCCACCATGGCCTCGCTGGAGAGCATACGCTCCACCAGCTGCTGTTTGGACATTTCCAGAGAGAAGATACAGACCTGACGGCCGGTCTTCCTAGCCACATTGGAGGCGATATTCAGGGCGAAGGAGGTCTTACCCATACCGGGGCGGGCACCGATCAGGACAAGATCGCCTTTCCCCATGCCGACAAGCACATTGTCAAGGCCGGAGAAGCCGGTTTCAATGCCTTTGATCTCCTCGCTGTTCTCGGAGAGGGCCTTGAGGTGGGCGTAGGTTTCGACAATGACATCCCGAATATGGGAAAAATCAACCTGCTGCTTGGTCTGTGCCAGCGAGTAGATCTGTCCGCCTGCGTTGTCGATGATGTAGGAGACCTCTTCCTGTGCGGCATAGGCGCTTTCTGTGATGTCGGAGCATACGCCGATGAGGGCACGGAGAAGGCTCTTGTCCTTGACAATGGCGGCATACTCCTTCACATTGGAGGCGGTGGGTACGATCTCCGCCAGCGTGCGGATATAGGATTTGGATTTTTCGATATCGTAGACGCCCTCGCGCACCAGCTCCTCGGAAAGCATGACCGAGTCGATGTCTTTGCTCTGCAGAAAAAGCTTCTGCATCGCGGCGAAAATTTCCCGGTGCTCCTCCAGATAAAAATCTTCTGTGGAGATGAGGGTTGCAATATCGCTTATCTTTTCCGGATCGATGAGGATCGAACCGAGGACCGACTGCTCCGCCTCCAGTGAGAAGGGGAGCTTGCGGACCAGATTGTCGGAAGCTGCCATTCTGATTTTGCTCTTTCTTTATTTACTTTCCGGACAGAGTTTTCTGTCAGGACGGGAAATTACTTCTTTTCTGTGACAGTGACATGCAGCTTTCCCACAATGCCGTTGTAGAGCTTGGCATCGAGAACATAACTGCCGAAGGCACGAATCGGCTTGTCGAGCTGGATTTTGCGCTTGTCAAGGGTGATGCCGGCGGTCTTTTCCAGTGTCTCGGCAATTTCCTTGGCGGTCACCGAGCCATAGGGACGGCCGTCACCGCCGGAGGTGAGTTCCAGGGGGATTGTCAGTTTATCTAGCTTTTCTGCCAGCGCCTTGGCTTCGGCGGTTTCGGTTTCGATCTTGAATTTCTGTGCGGCTTCGCGGTTCTTCAGCTCGTTCATGGCCTTGGCATCGGCTTCGACGGCGAGCTTGCGGGGGAAAAGAAAGTTGCGGGCATAGCCCTCGGATACGTCGATCATGTCGCCCTTTTTACCCTGGGCTTTGACATCTTGGGTGAGAATGACTTTCATGGTGTCATACCTTTCTTTTTTATATATTCAGAGAGTGGTCGGGTCATGCGTGGGTTCAGTCATCGTCAAAGTAACAGTCGATGGCGTTTTTCAGCGCGATCTCTGCCTCGTCCAGTGTACAGGACAGCTCGGCGGCTGCGGAGTCGTAGTGGCCGCCTCCTCCGATCGTTTCGGCGATCTTCTGGACATTGACCTTGCCGGTAGAGCGGGCGGAGATCCGGATCTTATCGTCGATCTGGCAGAGGGCAAAGGATGCCGTCACACCGTCGATAGTCAGCAGGTTATCGGCTACTTTGGCGGCGGCGATCCGGTCGGCAGCCGTGTTGTCCTCGGCTGTGTTGACGGCAATTGCCGTGGTTTTGCGGTATATCTGGACGTTGGTTTCGAAATTGGCTTTCCGGATGAGGTCTTCAAGACCGGTTTTAAATAGATCCTGTGCCTCGTTGGGATTGGCACCCTGACCGCGGAGATATTGGGCGGCCGAGAAGGTGCGTACACCGGTGTTGACGACAAAACGCTTGGTGTCAAGCATAATGCCGGCAAACATGAGATCGGCCTCCTGCTTGGAGAGCTTGGATCCGGCGGTGGTCTGCTCTAAGATCTCCGAAATCAGCTCGCAGGTGGAGGAGGCGGAGGGTTCGATGTAGTGAAGCAGGGGCGTTTTGACGAACTCGCCGGTCATGCGGTGATGGTCGATGAAAGCCAGCTTCCGCACCGAGGAGGCGATCTCGGGGGCTTCAAACTGGGAGGGATTGTTCACGTCCACGATCACAAGAAGGGTGTCGGAATAATTGAGCTCGGCGGCCTCAGCGGCGCTGACGAACACATTATCGTAGGCATGCAAAGGCTTGAGCTTGTCGTAGCATTTGACAAGCTCGGGATTTTTCCGGTCTGAAATGATCGAGCAGGGTTTTCCGCACTGCATGGCCAGCCGGGCGATTCCGATACAGGCACCGAAGGCGTCAAAGTCCGCATAGCGGTGGCCCATAATGAGAATATTGGAGCTGTCGTTGATCAGATTGATCAGCTTATCGGCAATCGCGCGGGATTTGACGGTAGAACGTTTTTGGGAAGATTTGGTCATGCCGCCGATGAACTCGATGCCGGTCTCGGATTTGATGACCGCCTGGTCGCCGCCCCGGGCGAGAGCCAGCTCCAGTGCCGCCTTGGCGGCGGCGTCTTTTTCGGTCAGCGTTCCCGCAATCGTGGAGATGCCGATCGAAATGGTGGCGGGAAAGTCGCTCTTACCCACGGGAATCATTCGGATCTTCTCAAGAATTTTGAATTTTTCGGAGGCAAAACGCTCATAAGCGGCGCGGTTAAAGACAAAGATGAATTTGTTCCGCTCGAATTCCTTGATGACACCGTCGACGCTTGCCGCCCACTCGAAAAGGTAGTGGGAGATGGTGGAGGGAAGGGAGGCGGTGTTTTCCCGTTCGATCTGCACCAGCTCGTCGATATTGTCGATTACGATGTAGGCCAAAAGGGTATCTCTTTCTTCGATCTTTTTTTGCAGTGTTTCGGTTTCGGTGATATCCCTCCACCAGACCAGCATGCCGCCATCGTCGGTTGCCTGAGAAAAGACAAGATAGGAGTTTCCTTCGTTTTCCCAGCGGATACCGGTGCCCTCCTCACAGGAAGCCAGCCGTTCCGGGCCGAAGCCCATGATCGAGCGGAGCGTGCGGGTCTTGGAGGCGCTGATGTTGGCAAATTCTCCGAAGCTCCGATTGGCCCACAGGATCAGTCCGTTCTCACTGCAGAGAGCCACTGGGGTGTCCAGACTGTCGCAGAGAGCGAAGGGATCGTCCTTGGCGATGGGCTTCTGATGTTTTTCCGTGTTTACTTTACCGCGTACCAGCCGTCCCAGAAGGAGAAACAGGATTGTCAAAAAGAGATAGACCGAGAGAACGATAAAAAAGACGGTTAGGGTCCCCATGCCGGAGCCGAGAAGGCGGTGAAGCACGAAAAACATGACGACGGCAAGAAGGATACAGAACACAGGCTGCAACAGAGAGGAGCTGTTTTTCGGATTTTTTTTCATACTGGTTTCTATCAGTTCCGCAAAAAGACCGGCCTTGGGGCGGTTCTTGCAGTTCTGTCCTTTCCTGATTGGGTATGCGGTGTCGGATGGGTGAGAAATGTTCGACCGAAGATCCGCCGGATGCGACATACATCGTTTTTTCGATGCTCGCATCTGAAGCACAGCGAATACACACCAAATTATAGCACAACCGGGGTTATTTGTAAAGGAAAAAACGAAATTTTTAACCGGTTTACAATATTATTGACATTTCAGAAAGGATATCATATAATATCATAGAAGGCGAATGTTAATTTCGTGTGAATTTTACATGAAAAAGGAGCGCACCCATGGAGTTTATTGAAATATCCCCCAAAGAACTTAATACTAATTTGTTCCGCAATATTGCTGATGATTGGCTGCTTATCTGCACGTATGACGAGGAAAAAAAGCGGGAAAACCTAATGACTGCCAGTTGGGGCGGTTTCGGCATTCTCTGGGGGCGGGAGGTCTGTTTTCTTTTCGTCCGTCCGCAGCGTCATACCCACCGTCTGCTTTCCCGGTGCGAGCGTTTTTCGGTGGCGCTTCTGCCGCCTGAGAGGCACGATGCGCACAAGATCTGCGGCACGCTCTCGGGGCGGGATACCGACAAGCCTGCTCTCTGCGGCCTGACCGAGTGCCGGGTAAGGGATGTGGTCTCGGTAGAAGAGGCCGAGCTTGTGTTTGTGGTGAAAAAGATCTATGAGGATACCATCAAAGAGGAGGGTATGCTGGATCCTGCGATCATGAAGAACTATCGGGAGAAGGATTTTCACACCGTTTATGTCTGTGAGATTGAAAGCGTTCTGAAAAAAGCGGGAAGATAAAACCTTCTTCTTTCAAACCGACTTCGGAATTTTGCCGAAAAGGAATTGATTCCCGGCGGATTTTGTGGTAAAATGGTTTACAAAGAGAAGGTGACGAAAGGGAAGGATCGAGAGTTTGAGCAAGGAATTTCTTGAAGCCGGAAAAATTTGCAACACACATGGAATAGCCGGCGATGTAATTGTCGAATCTTATTGTGACTCCGAAGAGGTGCTGCGGGCTCTTCCCAGGCTGTATCTGAAGAAGAGTGGGGAAGAGTTTCAACCTCTGATTCCGAAAAAGGCCAATCTTTTCAAGGGCCGGGTTCTCTATCATTTTGAGGGCTTTGACCGGGTGGAGGACGTGATTCCTTTAAAAAATCGCCTGCTCTATGCAAAGCGGTCGGATTTTCATCTTGCACCGGGCGATTTTTTTGTGGCGGATCTGATCGGTCTGCCAGTGACCGACGAGACGAGCGGGGAGTGCTACGGTCATCTTTCGGATGTTTTAAATCACGGGGCGGGCGATCTTTACGAGATTACCAAAACGGACGGGAAAAAGGCGTATATCCCGGTTGTTCCTGCTTTCATTAAGAAGATCGATCTTGAAAGCGGCATTGTCATCGCGGTGATCGAGGGACTCTTATGAAATTTACGGTTATGACGCTCTTTCCGGCTCTTGTGGAGAATATCTGCGGCGAAAGCATTATCGGCCGTGCTCAAAAAGCGGGGCTTCTTTCGGTGGAAGCGGTGGATATTCGTTCCTACTCCAAGGACAAGCACCGTCGGGTAGACGATACGCCCTACGGCGGGGGAAAGGGCATGCTGATGGCGGCGCCGGTGGTATACGACTGCTATGCCGACCAGAAAAGCCGCCTGTCTGGCAGCCTGCGTACCATCTACATGTCGCCGCAAGGAAGCTTATTAACACAAAGAAAAGCAAAAGAACTCAGCAAATATGACAACCTTCTCCTCCTTTGCGGCCACTACGAGGGAATTGATGCCCGGGTGGTGGAGGAGATTGCAGATGAAGAAATTTCGGTGGGCGATTATGTGCTGACCGGGGGGGAGCTGCCTGCCTGCATTCTGATCGATTGTGTGGCGCGGCTCTGTCCCGGCGTTCTGGCGGATGCCTCCTGCTACGAGAACGAAAGCATTGCCTGCGGAACGCTGGAATACCCCCAGTACACCCGTCCCTATGAGTTTCACGGCAAAAAGGTGCCGGATGTCTTAGTGGAGGGAAATCACGCGGAGATTGCGGCCTGGCGGAAGCGTCAGGCGCTGGCGCTGACCTTGAAAAAGCGTCCCGATCTTCTGTAACAGGAAGCTGCTGCGGCAGCGGTCTTGCTTATAGAAAGAAGAGAAAACTGTCGGATCTCCGTCAGAAGTGAGGTGAATTTTTTGAATCGAGAAGAAAAAAAGGGACGTGTACGGCGGGCAAGACGCAGTCTTGTGGCGGATGCTTTCGGTCGCGTCAACCGCAGGATCTATCGCTTCGCGCGGGACGGAGCCGTGGGGGAGTATCTGTCTGGCTATGACCGGGTGAACGAAAGGCTTCGGGAAAGCTATTTTGTACGGATGCTTCACTACTTCAAGCGGCGTCTTGTCCATCGGGATAACGTCACGCCCAGGCGGGAGCGGCTTTCGGAGGAGTTCGAGAATGTGGGGTTTTATGAGGAAAAATCGATTCCGCACTCCTTTACCGACCGTTTTGCCCAAAGCTTTGATTCCAGCCGGATCGTCGGATTTTTTGCGTCGATCAAGGAGCGGATTCTTTATACGCCGATTGTTACCTACGGCGTTCTGATTTTCGGATTTGCCCTCTTTCTTCTGATTACCCAGTCGCTGACGCTGCTCTTTGCCGCATACAACATTCCTTTTCGTTTTCTTGCCCATTTGGCGGAAGTGGATGCGGTTCTGACCATCACCTTTATGGCGGCTGCGGTGGTTCTTATGGCGGCGTCACTGATGCTGATCTTTGCCAAGGAAACCTCGCTTTACGCCTTTATGATGGAGAGCCGGCTGACCGGCTTTGTGCTGCGTCGGTTTATGGGACTCCGGGATGTCTCGGTCAAACAGGAGATCCGTCGGCGGCACGGGGGCAAAGCTTTTGTTCTTGGTATGATTCTCGGATTGATCACATTTTTTGTTCCTCCGGCCCGCTTTTTCACGCTGTTCGGGATTCTTACCGTCTTTTTTCTGATTCTGAATCTGCCGGAATTCGGGCTGGTTCTGACTGTCTTTTTTCTTCCGTTCTTCAGTTTTCTTCCGCACCCTACGGTGGCGGCTGCTGCAGTTTGTGTCACCGTTCTTTTGAGCACACTGCTCAAGCTCCTTCGGGGAAAGCGCAGCCTGTATTTTGAGGCGGCCGATCTGGCGGCTCTTGGCTTTCTGCTGCTCCTTTTATTCGGAGGTGTGGTGACGCTGGGGGGCGCTCCCTCTTTTCGTTTGGCGCTGGTGCTCGTCCTCTTTGGTCTGACTTATTTTGTGGTGCTGGCACTGATTAAAAGCACCGAGTGGTTGGAGCGCTGTCTGAATGCTCTGATGGTCTCCTCGCTCCTTGTCTCCTTTTGCGGAATTGTGGAATGGGCATTGGGAAAAGCCAGTGCTGTCTGGCAGGATCAGGAGATTTTTGACACCATTTCGGGAAGGATCGTCTCCTTATGGGAGAATCCCAATGTCCTGGCGGAATATCTGATCGTGACTTTTTTTGTCTCCTTCGGCTGTCTGATCGGTCTCAAAAAGGCTTCGGGAAAGCTGCTGGCGCTTCTTTCTCTTGCTGCATCGGGCTTTTGTCTGATTTTGACCTGGTCCAGGGGGGCCTGGCTGGGTGTGGCAGTCGCGTTTGTTCTGATGCTTCTTGTCCTGTCATACAAATTCGTTCCTGTAGTTCTTTTATTGGTTGTCGGAGGAATCGTCTCCTTTGTCTTTCTTCCGGAGGCTTTTGCGGAGCGGGTGAGCAGCATTCTGACCTTTTCCGATTCCTCGGTTCTCTACCGTCTGAACATCTGGAAAGGCTGTTCGGCGCTGATTCGGAGAACCTTCCTTACCGGCGTGGGAGTGGGGGAAGAGGCCTTTTCCCAGGCGTATCACTCCTTTGCGCTGCCAGGTATTGAGGGTGCGCCGCACTCGCACAATCTGTTCATGCAGATTGTGATCGAGCTCGGCGTGATGGGCCTCCTTGTCTTTGTGATTTTCCTTGTTCTTATGCTTCGCAGTGTCTTCACGCTCTTCCGTGCCCGCTCCATGAAGCCTTCCACCTCGGTGATGGCTTTGGTACTGACCTCGTCGGTTTTTGCCCTCCTGATCAATGGGCTGACCGAATACATCTGGTACAATCCGCGTATTTTCCTGCTTTTTTGGTTGATACTCGGTCTTGTGGGGGCTGCCCGCCGTCTTGGAATGATGGAGAGCGATCCGATCATGCGGGAGCCTGACGCTTACGATCTCGATCTGGTGCTGGCCAGAAAGAGAAAGAGTCCCGCTTCACGAAAGAACAGATAAAATGTATGATGCAGTACAATGTAGTTTTTCCAATCAGAGAATTGATTGCTGAGGAAGGATGTGTTTCATGAACGCTCGAAAAGAAGGCGCCAAGTTTAATGTGATTGACGCGCTGATTCTGTTCTTTGTGCTGGCCTTTTTGGTTCTCTTGATCTATATGATCTTTTTCTCGGATATCGATCTTTTGAAGTTCTTCCGCGAAGATGAAAATCAAAAGACGATTTCCTATACGCTGGAGATTGCACCGGTAGACGACGATTTTCTGGATGCTTCACGCCAACTCCCGATTCAAGTGGGGGATCACTTTTATCATGTCGATGGCGCGTACAGACTCGGCCGCGTGACCGGAGTCGGAGAGGCCGGTCCCTACCTGGTGTCCACCGGGGATGCGTCTTCCGGGATCGAAAATTCCGAAGGATCCGATCTTCCGGAAACGGGCGGCAAGCTGCAGTATGCTCCTTATCCCGGTAAAAGCGTGATTACGCTTACGGTGGAAGCCGAAGCGGTTTACAACGGCTCTGCTTATCTTGTGAAGGGAAAAGCGCTTCGTATAGGGGACAGCTTTACCTTTTCTACCCCTTATTTTACCGGAACATGCCGCTGCATTGCGGTGGAGGAGGTGAATGAAAATGGCGGCAGCTGAAAAGAAGGCATTCCGGCGTGCGGGGCACAGGATCAGGGCGCGGCATACCCGTTTTACCATACTGGATTTCTTCATTATAGTGATTTTGATCCTTTCGATCCTGGGCATCGGGTTTCGTACGACCATTGCCGGATTTTTCGCCGACGCGGAGCCCGGCGTAGACGTGTCGGTCGGTTTTAAGGCAGAGGGTCTGACGGCCGAGCAAGTCGAAAAGCTGAAAAAAGAAGATGTCCTCTTTTTTGACGACGGGGAATTCGGCAGTCTTGCGGATTTTGCCTCAGAGGCACAGAAGACGGTAATTAAGTATACCAATGAAGAGGGAAAAATCTCATTCGAGACGGTTGAGGATCCCAATCACTTTGTCGTCCGGGGGACGATCCTTTTGCAGGGGCATTATTCAGAGGAAGGATTGACCGTGCGGGAAGGTCTCTCGCTGTATGTGGGTAAAACATTCAATATTTATACCTCCTCCTATTCCCTAATTGTTACAATCACCGAAATTCCTCGGAAATGAACGGATTTTGCTGACGGGGTATTGATTTTTTCCTGTTTTGTTGCTATAATATACCCAATATTTCCGATAGACTTTTTGGTACTGTCTCATGATTATAAGGAGCGAGGATGCCATGATTTCAAAAGAGATAACGGTGAAGAATTTGCAGGGACTCCACGCAAGGCCCGCCACATTTTTTATCCAGAAGGCGAATTCCTATAAGTGTTCGATTTGGGTGGAAAAGGATGACAGGCGGGTGAATGCCAAGTCTCTTCTGGGTGTTTTGTCCTTGGGAATTGCCAAGGGAATGTCTGTGACCGTGATTGCGGACGGCAACGACGAGAAGGCGGCGATTGAGGGTCTTTGTTCCCTGATCGAGAACGGTCTGGTCGGCGAGTGAAATAAATGAGGTGAGCAGACAAGATCTTGTCTGCTCATTTTTGTATCGGAAGAGAAGGGGGTGAGTGCTATGAACGATTTGATCCGGGAGGGGCTTCGGAAAAAGGCCGGTGATCTCCCGCTCTCTCCGGGCGTCTATCTGATGAAAAATGCCGAGGGCAAGATCATTTATGTGGGCAAGTCGAAGGCGCTTCGCAATCGGGTCTCCCAGTACTTTGCGGATACCGAAAAAGAACCGAAGACGGCTGCCATGGTGGCGGCGGTGCGGGATTTTTCCTACATGCTCACCGATACCGAGACCGAGGCATTTACGCTGGAGAACAAGCTGATCAAGCTTCACATGCCCAAGTACAACATCCTTCTCAAGGATGGGAAGAACTATCCCTATATCAAGGTGACGATGGACGAGCCCTATCCCCGGGTGCTGATGGCGCGCCGTCGGTCAAACGATCGGGCAAAGTATTTCGGCCCTTATTCCTCCTCGTTTATGGCGGGAAAGGTCATTAAAACCGTAAATCGCGCTTTTTTGCTGCCTACCTGTACCCGGAAATTTCCGCGGGATATCGGTAAAGAACGCCCCTGTCTGTACAGTCAGATCGGGCAGTGCTGTGCGGTCTGCTCGGGAAAGGTGAGCCGCGAGGAATACCGGGAGAGCTTTCGGGAGATTCTCTTTTTTCTGCGGGGCAATTTCGGCGAGGTGAAGAAGTCTTTGGAGGAAAAGATGCGCTTTGCTTCCGAGAATCTGGCCTTTGAGGCGGCCGCACTCTACCGGGATCGCATCAAGTCGTTGTCTTTACTTTGGGACAAGCAGAAGATTGTGGGTGCACCCGGGGATGAGTACGATGTGCTGGCGCTTTATACCCATGAGCTTTCCTCCTGTCTTGCAGTCTATTATGTCCGGGACGGAGCGGTGATCGATTCGGACAATTTTGTCTTTTCGGGCGAAAAGCTGGTGGATGGGGAGTCGCTCACCTCTTTTCTTTGCGGACTCTATGACCGGCGAGACTATCTGCCGCGCACGCTTTATGTCAGTTTTGATCTGGAGGAGGAACAGCGCGCCTTCCTGTCGTCTTATCTTACCGGCCTTGCCGAGGGGAGAAAGGTGACGGTTCACCGTCCCCAGCGGGGCGAGCATAAAAAGCTCTGCGATATGGTGGCGGAAAATGCGAGGATCCATGCCACGGCCTACAACGCCGAGGCGGAGCGGGACAA
>CAZGQH010000021.1:0-11123 GCA_964527575.1 uncultured Lachnospiraceae bacterium | reverse complement strand
TTTTCAAGACCGCCTCGTTATGACCGCTTCGATACCTCTCCATATATGAACTGCCAAAAGGCAAATTTCATCGGTTATTCAATTGTTTTAAAAATTCTTTTAGAAATGCGCTTTCGTGCTGCTTTCGGGGTGCCGAAAAAGTCAGGTGTTTCAAGGCTTTTCACGGTTTTTGCGACCGAACTGCTCGCAAATTTTCAAGACCGCCTCGTTATGACCGCTTCGATATCCCTCCGTATAAGCGCTGACCAGGGGGAACAGCTCGGCCGACGGACCTATCATAGCAGATTTTACGTCTTTTGTCAAGGGAATTTTACCGGGCAAAGCTCCCGGGCGGTGCCCAGGCTTTGCCCGAGCTGTACCCAAAGCCAAGCCCAACTGCGAGGGCTACCAGGGAAGCAACATGCCGAGCGTGCCGGCTACGATAAGAACAAGGCCGACTGCCGACTTTTTCGTCAGCTTTTCCCCAAAAACGAAATAGGAAAAGGCAATGGTGACCAAAATACTGAGCTTGTCAATCGGCACCACCACGCTGGCATAGCCGTCCTGCAGCGCCTTATAATAACAGAGCCAGGAAGCGCCTGTGGCAAGGCCCGACAGCGTGATGAAGAGAAGCTCACGCTTCGAAGTTGCCCGCACCTGTCCGCCCTTCCCGGTGACAAAGACCACCAGCCACGCCATCAGAAGAACCACCGCCGTGCGGATGGCGGTTCCCAGATTTGACTCCACCCCGTCGATCCCGATTTTGCCGAGGATGGCAGTCAAAGAAGCAAAGACCGCCGACAAAAGGGCAAAAACGAACCAGGACGCTCCTCTTTTTCCGGCAGCCTTCCTTCCTGCCTCTTCCCCTGTTTTCTCTGCGTCGGCCCGGGGCGCCTTCTTTTTCTCGATCATGAGATAGGTACCGGTGCCGATGAAGAGCACACAGACGGCTTTCCACAAAGTCAGGCTTTCCTGAAGAAAGAGAAAGGCGAGAACCAGCGTCAGAATCGTGCTGGACTTGTCCACGGGCACCACCTTGTTGATGTCTCCCAGCTGCAGCGCCCGGAAATAACAGAGCCAGGAGGCACCGGTAGCAAGCCCCGACAGAATGAGAAACACCCAGGTCTTAGCGCCAATTCCGGTAACGGTATCGATCGAACCCACAAGCAGAACCATGACAAGCGCCATGATGAGAACGACTCCGGTCCGGATGGCGGTTGCCACCGTAGAATCGGTCTTTTTGATACCGCATTTCGCCAGAACCGCCGTCAGCCCCGCAAACAGCGCCGAGGCAAACGCCAAAAGGATCCACATAATACCACCCTTTTCTCACGCGATTTATTTCTCTTCTATGAAAAATTCCACTCGTATTATAACAGTCTGTCCCTCATACTGCAAGTCTATTTCCCAAACAAATCTCATCTTTAATTAAAAAAAGCTCTTTACTTTTGAACACAGCTGTGCTAAAATAAATAGGTACATTTTTATGTAGTGAAAGGAGTTCCCAGATGGATATGCTGAAAAAAATATTTCCCGTTTCTTTCCGAAAGGATGATGTAGCAGGCCTTGTTATTGGCATTCTGATCTATCT
Source organism: uncultured Lachnospiraceae bacterium (assembly GCA_964527575.1). Lineage (GTDB taxonomy): Bacteria > Bacillota > Clostridia > Oscillospirales > CAG-272 > RGIG1993. Next base: position 9,553 of record CAZGQH010000021.1, on the reverse strand, counting down.
TGCAATCGGCTTGGTGGCAGGTTTGATTATCGGACTTGTCCCTTCTCTCCCGGTGCTTGGTTTAATCAAGTGGATTCTCGGCACGGTGATGGAAATCTACTGCCTGACCGGCATTGTACTGGCAATCCTGCATTTTGTCAAGGTCGTATAACCGTTTACGGCGGGGCTTCATTGCCCCGCCGTATTTTCGAAACGGGAGATATCCTTCCTAAAATCCCCCTCTTAAGCTTTCGATTTACTCGCCTTCTTTTCCCGAGCGGCCGGAGGAATACAGGAAAGCAGGGATTGCCCGGCCGTGATCTGCAAATATCTCCTCCTTTTGGGGCATACTGTAGACAAGATCCGCAGAATGAAAGAGCAAAGCTGCCTGCCCACGACATCGATTGTCAGAAGCTTTCCCCGCGTATCTTCTCGAAAGAACCGCCGGACCGTTAGGCTGACTGCCGTTGTCGTTCTCCGCCTCGACCCGATCCGACCGGCACCGTTCATTCCTGCGGCACTCTGACAGGAGGCTTGTCTTTTGCTCTTTTCCAGCGCCGCTTTTCTTTTTGTCTTTCTGCCCCTGACGCTGCTTTTTTACTTTTTAGCCCCCCGTCAGGGAAAGAATCATGTTCTGCTGCTCGCAAGCCTGATCTTTTACCTCTACGGCGAGGTGGTCTACACCTTTCTTCTCCTTCTCTCCGCCTTCTTCAACTGGGGCATGGGGCTGGCCATATCCACAAGCCCTTCTCGACGGCGGGCGAAGATACTCTTAGTCCTTTCGCTGATTGCCAACCTCTCTCTTCTCTTCTATTTTAAGTACATCGGCTTTTTTGTAAACGTGTTTTCCGATCTCACCGGCCGCACGATCGCTTTTTCTGCCCCCGCCCTGCCGGTGGGAATCAGCTTCTACACCTTTCAGGCCATGAGCTACACCATCGACATTTACCGGGGGGACGCCCGTGTGGAGCGTGACCCGCTCTCCTTTGCCACCTACCTCTGCCTCTTTCCCCAGCTGATCGCCGGTCCTATCGTGCGCTATTCCGATATTTCCCACGCACTGTCGGAGCGGGAACACAGCGCAGAAAGCTTTGCCGATGGCGCTTTTCTTTTTGTCATCGGCCTTGCCAAAAAGGTAATTCTGGCCGACACGCTGGCAGGGCTGATCCCTCTCTACCGGGAGGGAAACACAACCGTGCTCTTCGCTTGGCTCTATGCCATCGCATTTACCCTCGAGATCTACTTCGATTTCTCGGGCTATTCCGATATGGCAGTGGGGCTTGGCCGGATCTTCGGCTTTTCCTTTCCGAGAAATTTCAACTACCCCTATATTTCGGCGAGCATCACCGAGTTCTGGCGGCGCTGGCACATCACCCTCTCCTCCTGGTTCAAGAGCTATGTCTACATCCCTTTGGGCGGCAACCGACGGGGAAAGGTTCGCACCGCGCTGAACATTGCGATCGTCTGGCTGCTCACCGGCTTCTGGCACGGCAGCGCCTGGACCTTTCTCGCCTGGGGCGGACTCTATGCCCTGCTTCTGCTGCTTGAAAAGTTCGGCGGCCTGGCCCTTCTCTCCCGCCTGCCGAGGGGACTTGGAAAGGCACTCGGCCATACCTACACCCTCTTCTTCGTCGTTGTCGGCTTTGTCCTTTTTAACGGGGAAAGCCTTACCGCCGCCCTTGGCGACATCGGCGCGCTTTTCGGTGCCGGTGGGATTCCTCTCTTCGACGCCCGATCGCTCTACTATGCCCGCAGCTATCTGCCGCTGATCGCCATCGCCTCCCTCGGGGCAACGCCGCTTTTCCCCTTTCTGAAAGACAGGCTCTTTCAGAAGCGTGAAAGCCGGAAAACCATCCCCGCCCTTCTGCGGCCGGCCGTCACCCTCTCGCTCCTTTTGATCTCAATCTCCTTCATTGCCGGCGAGAGCTTCCGCCCCTTTCTCTACTTCCGCTTCTGATTTTCGGAGGTATGGCATGAAACGAAAAATTCTCACCCACGGGGTGCTTTTCGTCTTTCTCTTCACGCTCTTCGGCTTCCCGATTGTCGAGATGCTTCTCCCCGACCGGGACTATATTGTAGACGAGCGGCGGGCGGCGTCGCCGCCTCCCGTTCTTTCCCTCGACAGCCTGCGGGAGGGCAGTTTTTCTGACGGCGTCGAGAGCTATCTTCTCGACAACCTCCCCTTCCGGGAGTCCTTTCGCCGACTGAAGAACCGCTTTTCCCAGAAGATTCTCGGCCTTTCGGACATAGACGGATATTTTATGACCGAAAACGGTGTGGCGATGGATCTTTCCCCTCTGAACGAAACGCGGGTGGTGAAAAACGCTTCTCTGTTCGATCACCTGATCGATCGCTATTTCCCCGAAAACGAGCGGATCTTTCTCGCGGTAATTCCCGACAAGGCCTGCTATGCCCGGCCTGCCGGTGAGCGGCTGGATTCGGAGGCGCTGACCGACCTTTTGGACGAAAATATGAAATCCCCTCACCGTCGGGTCGACCTTTTTGACGCGCTCTCCCTCTCGGACTACTTTGCCACCGATATTCACTTAAAACAGGAGGGCTGGTTCTCCCCTCTCGAAAGGCTGGCCGCAGCCATGGACTTTCAGGCACCCGCCCTTTCGGACTTTGACCGGCTGACACTGGGCGAGTTTCAGGGCACCCTCGGAGCACAGGCAGCCCTTTCGGCAGAACACGATATTCTCACACTTCTTTATGACAAAGGAGGAGTAATCGAAGACGCGAAGGTCACCTACCCGGACAGACAGACGGCCGGTCTGTATGACACTTCGTTTTTTGCCACAAGCGGGGACAAATACGATGTATTTCTCCGGGGTGAGATCGTGGGCGAGGGAAAAGACCGGGTGGGAAATTTCTTCATTCAGGTGAAAAATTTAAAAGCCGCCTCCCCCCGCAAACTGATCCTCTTCCGGGATTCCTTTGCCCGAGCAGCACTTCCCCTCTTTCTGCCGGCCTACTCCGAGGTGGTTTTAGTGGATCTTCGGGCACCCACCGCCTTTTACGGGGAAAATGCCCGGCTTCTCTCTGCCGACGAGAATACCGACATTCTCTTTCTTGTCAGCACACACACCCTGAACAGCACCGACTTTTGCTGAAAAACGATCGGGAAACCGTCGTTTTCGTCGGTTAAAAACCCGGAAAACCGCGCATACTATCCCAAAAACAAGGGGAGTTTGTTATGCGCACCCAATACAAAATTATCTTTTTTTCCTCCGTCGGCGTTCTGCTTCTTCTGGCGCTGCTCTTCACGATCCTGACCCTCACCGAAAAGACCCTTCCCACCTCCGGGGAAGAAATTGAGGAGCCCTTCACCGAAGGCGGAAAAAACTATCTCCTGTTAGGGGTGGATGCCGTCTCTGCCAGCAGCGATGTGATTCTCATCGCCCATGTGGACGAGGACGGCGCGGGGATGAAGCTGCTCCAGCTCCCCCGGGATACCTACACCGCGGAGCACGGCAAGATCAATTCGATCTATGCCGCCGCCAACAGAAAGGCAAAAAAAGAGGGCAAAAACGAAAAAAGTGCCACTGTCGCCGGGGCCGAGGCTCTCTCCGATTTTCTGGAAGACTCCCTTGGACTTACCCTCGACGGTTATGCCGTCATTACCTTGGAGGACTTCCGCAAGATTGTGGACAACGTGGGCGGCGTGGAAGTCACCCTTCCCAAGGACCTCGATTACGACGATCCCGCCCAGGATCTTTCGATTCACCTGAAGGCGGGCACGCATCTTTTGGACGGTAAGGATGCCGAAGGCCTTGTGCGCTGCCGCAGCGCCTACCTCACCGCCGATTACGGCCGCATGGACGCGCAGAAGATCTTCATGACCGCCTTTCTCAAAAAGCTGAAGACCGAGCTTTCCTTCGGCCAGCTTTTCTCGCTGGTAACCACGACTTACCGGCATATCCACACCGATATCTCGCTAAAAAACGCCCTGAGCCTCGGCAAGAAGATGTTATCCGCCTCGCTGGAGGACTTCTCCTTCGCTTCGATCAAGGGAAAATCCCTGAAGATCGGCGGTTCTCTCTGCGAGATTATCCCCCAAGAGACGCTGGAAAGTGCCTCCTCCTGGCTGGGAGGAGACAGCAGCGCTCTCTTGACCGGCGCCTTCTGCGGCGACCGGGACGAGGTGAAGGCGCTCTACCACTCCTCTCCGCTCTATGCCTTCTCCCCCGTGACTGCCGACAGCATCGACCGGGAGGGGCTCACCATCCGCTGACTGTGGAATTCAGTCCCCAACCGGGACTGAATTCCGGCTTCTACATAAAAACCTATAAAAGGACAAAACACTATGAACAAAGTTGAAATCTATACCGACGGCGCCTGCAAGGGAAACCCCGGTCCGGGAGGCTGGGGCGCCATTCTGCGGGCAGGCGGCCGGGAAAAGACCCTCTCGGGGGGCGAGGCTGCCACCACCAACAACCGCATGGAGCTGATGGGCGCCATTTCTGCCTTTGAAGCGCTGAAATTTCCCTGTGAGGTGCGCTTCTGTTCCGATTCCAAATATGTCATTGACGGCCTTTCCAAAGGCTGGGCCCTCTCCTGGAAGAAGCGGGGCTGGAAGAAATCGGACGGCAAACCTGCCCTCAACCCCGACCTGTGGGAGAGGCTTTTAACGGCGATTTCTCCTCACGACATCACTTACATATGGATCAAAGGACACGCGGGCCATCCGGAAAACGAGCGCTGCGACGAACTGGCGGTGGCCGAGGCGGAAAAATTCAAAAAGAGCTGATCCAGCTCCGCCTGTTGGTCCATGGGAGGAAGCGATGGGGGATAAAATTGAGATCGGCGGACTGTATTTCGACGACCTTTCGGAAAAAGAAGCATTAGACCGCCTGTTTCAGGCAGCCCGAAGGAGAATCGGCTGTTATGTCACCACACCCAACGCCTCCATCGCCCAAGCGGCTTTTGACGACGATAACTTCCGGGCGCTTCTCAACCGCTCGCTTCTCGTCCTGCCCGACGGTGCCGGCGTCATATCCGCAGCCAAAAAGCTGGGGCGGCCCTTTCATCACGGCCGTCAGGCGGGGGTGGCCTTTGGGGAGGCTGCTGCAGCAGCCTCGGCCGGAGAAGACCTTTCGCTCTACCTTCTGGGCGGAAAGGAGGGGGTAGCCCTCCGTGCGGCAGATTCTCTCACCCAAAAATATCCCGGCCTCCGCGTTGCCGGCTGTCATCACGGCTATTTTGACGAGGAACAGGCCGTTGCAGAGGATATCGCAGCCTCGGGCGCATCGCTCCTCTTCTGCTGTCTCGGCTCGCCCCGTCAGGAGTATTTTGCCGAGAGAAACGCTTCGCGCCTTTCCCTGCCGATCCTCTGTCTCGGCGGAAGCCTTGACATTTACGCGGGCGATAAAAAAAGAGCGCCCCGGCCGGTTCAGCGGGCCGGCTGCGAGTGGCTCTGGCGCACGCTGACCGAACCTGCCCGGATCCGCCGTCTGCCCGCCCTGTTTGCCTTTGCTGCCCATATCCACCGCCTGAAAAGCGAAAAATAGGACTTGCATTCTTCCACAAGAAGGGTTATAATAGAAAGACAGGACGGTTTTGACCGAAATGCCGCTGAAAACTACATAAAGAGGTATTCTTGGATGAAAAAAAGATCCGGATCGCTCACCCTCTTCGTTTTTGCCGCCTATCTGATCGCGCTGGCCATGACGGTGGAGCAGATTTTCGTATATGATAAGTTCTACAGCTTTGAGGAAAAGCTCTGGCAGACCGGTACCCCCGGCTTTATCCCGGGACTTGTCTATCTCATGGCGACACTGACGATCTTTTTCGCCCTCGCTCTCGCCATAACCGCCAAAAATACCGCCAAGGGAAAAGAAGCCCGCCCGGTGCTTCCCCCGGCCTCCCGCCCGCTTCGCGCGGTCTCGCTGCTGGTCGGTCTGTCGATGGCGATTCTTCCTATCCTGCAGCTCTTTCTCATCAACTCCGGCGATCCGCTGGACGAGATTCTGACGAGCGGCTCCCTGTCCTACCTGCCGATTGTGGCAGTCCTTCACATCATGACGCTCCTCTTCGCCATCCCCGGCGCCTACATGTTTCTGAACACCGCCCGGGGAAAGGCCCGCGGCGTCGCTGAATCGCTTCCCTGTATGATCTTTCTCATCGCCTTCACCCTGCGGGTCTATTTCGACATGACGCAGATGCTGAATAACCCCCGACGGAGTTTTTCGGTGGTGACGGTTCTTGCGCTTCTGCTCTATGTGGTCAGCGAAGTGCGGCTTATCACCAAGCCCGAGCGCTATGCCTCCTATAGCTTTTTTGCCGTTCTGGCTCTGACGCTTTCGGCAGCCTCCGGTTTCTCTAACCTTTTTCTCAACCTGATCGGCGTCTTTTCGGATGGCGGCGAAATCGCCTACTACCTCCTGGAAGCGCTTTTTGCGGTCTACATTGCCGTAAGACTCTACGAGTTCTCCCGTCAAAGTGCCTTCTCGGAACCGAGTTTGCAGCAGGAAGAAGAAAAAAGCGCGCCCCCGGCGATCGATGCGGCGGCTTCCACCGAAGAATCCATCGCTCCGGAAGAAGCCGAAACCGCCGACACCTCCCATCCCCCGGTCACCCGGGAGGAGCTTGAGCGTTTTTTCGAAATGATTTACGCCGCCGTGGCCGAAAAGAGAAACCTTACCGAGGAGTCGAGTGAGGAGGACAGGCAGGCGGTCCGCGCCGAAACGATGGCAATTCTCACCCAGCTTCTGTCCGATGAGAACCCCGAGGAAAATCTTTCCGCTCTCCGCCGTCTGATAAAAAAAGACGGAACAACACCGACCGAAACGCCGCCCCTCTCGGAAGAACCACTCGGGGATTCCTCTTCCCTCACCGATCGGCAGGCTTCGGAAAACACTCCCGCTGACCCCGACGCCTGACCTGCTTGAAAGGAGCCTCTCATGGATGCCTATACCGTTCTTGCCGATTTTTACGACCGGCTGAACGCCCATGTGGATTATCCCGCGCTCCGGGACTTTCTCTTAGCTCTTTTCGAAGAGGCGGGAATCGGAAAGGGTGCGACCCTTCTCGACCTTGCCTGCGGCACCGGCCGGATGACCAACCTGATGGCCGCCGAGGGCTACGACATGATCGCCGCCGACCTTTCCCCCGATATGCTGGCAGTGGCCCGGGAGGAATCGGAGAAGCAGGGCTTCTCTCCCCTCTATCTCTGCCAGGACATGCGACAGCTGGATTTATACGGCACGGTGGATGCCGCCTTCTCCTTTCTCGACAGTCTGAACTATCTTGCCTCCGCCGCCGAGCTGGCAGCGGTTTTCGGACGGCTGAAGCACTTCATCGCCCCCGGCGGTCTCTTTGTCTTTGATGTGAACACCCGCCATAAATTCGAAACGGTCTACGGCAACAACACCTACACCTACGACGAAAAAGGCGTCTATTGCGTCTGGCAGAACCGCTATCAGCCAAAGAGGAAGATCTGCGATTTTTTCCTGACCTTCTTTGTAAAAGAGGGGCGGAGGCTCTACCGCCGGTTGGAGGAGAGCCAGCGGGAGACTTATTTTTCCGACCGGACGATTGAAAAGGCCTTCACCGAAAACGGATTCGAAAAAGTCGCCGTCTTCGGTACACCCGACCGGCAGCCGACAAGCGACAGCGATGAAAAGCGCTACTTCGTCCTGCGCCGCCGGCCGTAAGACCTCATCATTTCCCGAAAATATCGCGCAATACCGCATAAACCTGCGGTATTGCTTTTTTTATGCTTATCCTCGACGAAAAACTCCCCCATTCTCCCGATTTTCTTTTCTCCTTCCCGGCGAAATCCGACCGCTTTCTTTTTCCGTATTTTGTAAAATAGAAGCAAACGAAACCCGTCAAAAGAAAGGACAACCTATCATGGAGGACAAAAAAACAATTCTGGATCGAGGAATGGACAGTCTGCGCCGGCTCAACCTGCGTATTTCCCAGTATGGCCGGCTGCTGATCGGCAAAGACATAAACGGGGAGGCAGAGCGTCTGGCCTCCCGCCGGACGCGGCAGCGAACAATCATGGCAAGCCTTTGGTTTGCGCTCTCCTTTCTCTTCACCATCGCGCCCCTTCCCTTCGGCGCCCGGCCGGTGGGACTTGCTCTCTTTTCCGCACTGACCGGTACCGACGCCCTCTTTGCCCTGCCCGGGCTGATGATCGGCGCCTTTGTCACCGATCATATGCTGATTCATCTTCTGATCCCCCCGCTCGGCCTGCTGCTCCGGCTTCTGATCAAGCGCGCCACCCTGGGACGGGGCTATTTTGATGAGAGTGCCACGGTCCGCATGGCGGTCTCCGCCACACTGGCCTTTCTGGCCGGCTTTGCGGTCTCGGCAGCCGAAGGGTTTGCCATGACCAGCATTTACGCCCTGCTCATCAGCGTGGCGGCGGCCCCCTTGCTCACCCGAGTCTTTTATGAGGCCGCCGGCAGCAAAAAGATCAGTCTTCTGCGGGAGCCGGGCCGTTGTCTGCTCCTCTTCTTCCTGATCTATGCGCTGGATACCCATGGCATCTTCGGGTTTTCCCTCGGCCTGATCGTCGGCTTTTTTATTACCCTGGCGGTAGCTATTACCAACGGACCTCTGCGCGGAACCCTGATCGGCCTTGTCTGCGGTCTTGCCTGTGGCATTCCCTTTGCTCCGATCTTTGCCGTCGCCGGTCTTGTCACCGGACTCTGCTCCAACATCAGCCTGACCTATTCGGTGCTCGCCGCCTTCGCCCTCTCCACCGTAATGAACCTCTACCTCAACGGAGCGGCAAACTCCCTGCTCTTTACCGGCGATCTCTTTTTTGCTCTCCTGATCTTCCTTCCTTTAGCCAAGGCGGGACTGATTCCCCAGGTGACCGTCTTCGCCGACGAGCCGGCGGAGCTGCCCGGCATGAAATATGTCAGCGACATGCGGCAAAGGTTCCGGAAAAACAAGCTGGAAGCCCTTTCGGGCGCCTTTGACGAGCTTTCGGATGTTTTCCTCGAGCTTTCGGAAAAAAGCCGCCGGCCGGGGAGCTACGAGCTCCATGAGGCCAGCGATGAGGTGCTCTCCCGCTACTGCAAAAAATGTGCCTTAAACAACATCTGCTGGCAGCGGGACTACGGTGAGACCAGCGAAGCCATGGACAAGCTGGTCAAAAAACTGCAAAACGGCGAAACGGCCCTGGCCGACGATCTGCCCGACAGCTTCGGCAAACGCTGCCGCCATGTGGAAAAAATCATCCGCGAGATCAACAACGCGGCGGCCGATCTGGTAGAAAAGGCGGTACGGCGGGACAAGACCGAGCTCTTCGCCCTCGACTATGAGGCCATGGCCGAGCTGCTCGGCGAGACCGCCATCGAAGGGGAAGACGAATTTGAGGCCGACAAGGCCCTCTGCAAGAAGGCCTCCGAGGCGCTGCAGGGGCTTGGCCTTGTGGCGCTGGGCTATTCGGCCTTCGGCCTGCGGAAAAAGACAATTCTTGCCTCGGGAGTGGAGATCACCTCCCTGTCGGTAAACGGCAGCGAGATCAAGAAGGCCCTGCAAAACGAGACCGGGCTTACCCTTTCGGAGCCCCGCTTCGATTTCAACGGGGATTTTGTCACCATGTGCCTTGAGT